>NZ_JBFRCY010000139.1:0-23852 GCF_052113305.1 Terriglobus sp. YAF25 | reverse complement strand
TACGCGAGCGCAGCGGCAACACCGCGGAAGCCCGGAGCGAGGCTGAGGCCTCTCTCAAGCTGAAGCCCAACGCCGCAGCCTACCTGGTTCTGGCCAGACTCGAACTGGGGGCCGGACAGCTTCCCCAGGCAGCAAACGACGTCAGCAATGCCATGCGCATTGAGCCCAGCAACGCCGCCGCCATCGCGCTGAAACAGACCATCGCCAGTCGCGGACAACCGGTGCAGTAATGTCGCTCGCGCTCGTTTCTCATCCGACGGTTCTCTTCGTTGCGATCTTCATGGGCGTGCTGCTGATCTACGCAGAGGCCAATCGTCCGGGCACCATAGTTCCCGGCTGCGTCGGTCTTCTGCTGGTGCTGGCCCCTCTGCCTGCCCTGCTCACGCCTCCCGTACGTCCGGCTTCGGCTGGACTTCTCTCGGCAGGTTTTGGCCTATGTGTCCTGCAAGCGTGGATTCCTGTCCGCTGGCTGGCTACGGTGATAGGCGTTGGCGGCATGGCAGCTGGGATCGCACGGTTTTACGACAGCTCGGTGCAGCCGAACCCGGTCGCCGGAGTTCTGCTGAGCGGGATTCTGGGCGTCACCACCAGCTATCTGGCAACAGTTGCACTACGAGCGCGCCGCGCCAAGCGCCTCACGGTACACTAGAAGCATCGTTTTTCGGTAAGGAGTCACCGCTGTTCATGTCGAAGTTGTGCCGCGCGTTTCTGCTCGCAGGTTTAGGTCTCGCCTCCGTCGTCTCCACTTCTGCATACGCGCAGACGTCCACCACCAAGCGGCTGGCGAAGCACATTGACCGCATGGACTTCGCCCTTCAGGGCGCGTACGTCAGCCACTCCAGTGTCAATGGAACCAACTATCTGAACCAGAAGGTCGATCAGAGCGTGAGCACGACCTTTGGCGCTTTGGTGCAGCTTCGATACACCATAAAACCCCCGGTCGGATTTGAGTTCAACTGGAACTACAGCCGCTCAACCCAGACCTACTTGGGAGCCACCCCTTCTGGCATTTTAACGGTTCAGGCAACACCGAACGAGTTCACTGGCGGGTATGTCTATCATGGGCCGGAGATTGCCGGGATTAAGACATTCGCCTCAGCCGGAGCCGGCTCAACCGACTACAAGCCGACCCGCTTTGGCGGTGTTGGTCTACAGCCGCAGTGGCGCCTCACCTACTACTATGGATTCGGCGGCGAGATGCCGGTCTTTACACCGAACATTGGCATTCGTGTTCAGTTCCGCCAGGCCTTTCATAAGGCGCCTGACTTCGGAGCGAACTACCTGCAACTCGAGAAGCAGAACACGACCATCGAGCCTGCTTTCGGGTTCTACGTACACTTCTAGGTAACTTTAGGGGGATATCCACCGCGCCATAGTTGGCCTATCATCGCGTTTGTAGGCTATGGCTGACGCCGTGGCCCGGTGGATACCATCCCCTGTTATGAGCACTTTGGTCGACGACCTGGATCTGCAACCCGCGCGGAAAGATCGCGAAATTCATCTCAGCACCGGCTCGGTGCTGGGCATTTTCTTTGCTGCTGCCTTGATCTGTGCCTTGTTCTTCGGCTTCGGCTATACCGCCGGCCGCCGCTCGGCGATTGCCACCCCCGCCGAACAGAGTGAATCCGGCAGCAACTTCAGTAATTTCAAGCCCGCGCCCGGAGCGGTCGCGATTCAGCCGGTCCCCGGTTATCTCTCGGCAAAGCAGGCGGCTGACGCCAACGCAAATACCGGCACGCAGCAGTATTACGGCGCTGCCGGTAATACCACGGCTCAGGCGCCGCCTGCCGTCACCGCCGCGAATGCTGATACCACGCCGAAGCCATCTCAGCCGGTAAAGACATCCACCCCCACGCAGGAGCCCGTACCAGCGCCGGCACCCGCTCCGCGCCTTGCTGCCACCGTCGCACAGCCGCAGGTACCCACGGTACAGCCAGTCTCCCTGCCAACAACGCAGCTTCAAGGACCGGCCATCGTGCAGGTTGCCGCAGTCTCGCACCAGGAAGATGCAGAGGTGCTGCTGAGCGCATTGAAGCGGCTGGCCGCAGGCAGCTTCTCGTAGATACCACCGAAGCCACCGTTGGACAGAATAGCGACGACGTCGCCCGGCTGCATCTCCTTCACAAGCTTCGCGACGATCGCATCCACATCCGGTAGCAGCTCCGCGGGCTTACCAGCAGATTTCAAACCAGCGACGACACTCTCCGGGTGCAGCCGTTCTTCGGCTGGAATGCTCTCGCTCTTGAAGACAGCGGCCAGGATGATGGCGTCAGCCACCGCCAGCGACTCGATCAGCTCTTTCTCAAAGACATTCCGGCGCAGCGTATTCGAGCGTGGCTCCAGTACAGCGATCAGACGCCGCGATGGATACTTTGCGCGCAAAGCACGTAGCGTCTCGCGGATAGCAGTCGGATGATGCGCGAAGTCATCAATGATGGTGACACCGTGGGTTTCGGCAATCACCTCGAGGCGGCGCTTCACGGAACGGAAGCTGGCAAGAGCCTCGACAATGCTGGCAGAATCAATTCCCTGCGTCGCAGCCAGGGCCGCGGCAGCAGTTGCGTTGAGGGCATTGTGTTCGCCCGCCATCGGCAGGTAGAGTTCGGCAAAGGGTTCGCCRCCGCGAAGCAGCGACCAGCGCGAACCTTCGTCTTCATGGCGAAGGTTGGTCACTCGCCAGTGGGAGTTCTCCGCCAGTCCATAGCGCTCTACGCGGCAGAAGGCGCGGGCGACGCATTCGGTGACGTTCGCGCTGCCGTCAAAGGCGACGACGACGCCATTGCGCGGCACAAGGTTCACGAACCGCTTGAACGCTGTCTTCACGCTGGCAAGATCCGCGTAGATATCGGCGTGATCGAACTCGACATGCGTCAGGATCGCCGCCTGCGGGAAGTAATGCAGGAACTTCGGTCCCTTATCGAAGAAAGCAGTATCGTACTCGTCGCCTTCGAGGATGAAAGGCTTGGTGCCGCGAACGCGAAAGCTGGTGCCGAAGTTTTCTGCAACACCACCGATCAGGAAGCTCGGCGAGAGCTCCGGCCTGCGGCGCGAGGCTACCTCAAAGATCCAGGCAAGCATGCTGGTGGTGGTCGTCTTGCCATGGGTTCCGGCAACGACAAGCGAGTCGCGGCCGCGAAGAAACTCATCGTGGATCAACGTTGCCATCGAGAGGAACGGCAGGCGATGCTCCAGCACATACTCCAGCTCGACATTGCCGCGCGAGATCGCATTGCCGACAACCACAAGATCAGGTGCAGGCTGCAGGTTCTTCTCGGCATAGGGCTCAGAGATCGGAATACCCAGCGACGCCAGAAGATCCGACATCGGTGGGTACGCTGCCGCGTCTGAGCCCGTGACCTTGTGTCCCTGTGCCTGCAGCATGYCGGCCAGCGAAGCCATCGCCGTGCCGCAGATGCCGATGAGATGGATGTGTTTGAGTCCCTGCATCTAGACGACAGCGCTTTCCAGAAAGTTGAGTTGCGACTCGTTGGAGCAGTCGAGCATGCACGACACGCCCAGCGGCAGACTGATATTCGGCTCCGAGACATGGCCCGAGCGCAACCCTATCGCCACCGGCCCGGCGAAGTCACGCAGCGAGTGTTGGATAGCATCTTCAAGCAGTTGCATATCTTCCGGAATAACGCACTGCTTCATGTCTCCGAAGACAATGCCCTGCACCGTATCCAGCCTGCCTGCCCAACGCAGATGTAGCAGAATACGATCCCACTGGTAAGGCTTGGTGCCGATGTCTTCCAGAAAGAGAATGCTGTTGTCAGTCTCCGCCGCCCAGGGCGTCCCCAGTGATTGCGCAAGGATCGAGATGCAACCGCCGCGCAGAACTCCGGTCGCTTTGCCTGGGCGCAGCACGCGCAGGCCGTCCGCAGAAGTCAGGCTCCATTCCGATGCACCTTCGAAGACCGAGTACCAGCTCGGCCAATCCACACCATTCTCGCGGGCAAAGTCTGCGGCTACCATCGGGGCATAGAAGGTGTTCAGGTTGCAGTGCGTCTGGAAGTAGGTGTGTAGCGAGGTGTGATCGCTGTAGCCGATGAAGACCTTTGGATTGGCTCGAATCAGCTCGGTATCGAGCAGGGGCAGCAACTCCGCTGTTCCCCACCCACCGCGCGCTGCAATGATGCCATCGATGGTCTTATCCGCAAAGGCTGCATGCAGATCGTTGACTCGTTCTGCGGCGGTACCAGCGTAGTAGAGCGGACCTCCGCCGAAGACATGCGGATACAGCACCGGCTCATAGCCCAGCTCGCGCAAAGCAACTGCGCCCTTCTCTACCAGCGCACGCTGAGGTGTGCTCGCCGGTGACACAACCGCCAATCGAGCGCCCTTGCGCAGCGCCTTCGGCTTGGGGCTCACAGGGTGACCTTTCCAACACAGATAATCTCAGCAGGCCCGGTCAAACGCATCTCTTCTGCCGGCGTAGGCCAGACCACGCGCTGGGTTCCGCCCTCAGCCGTAGCCTCAAGTGTCGTGCTGCAATCGCGCAACGCAATCGCTGCGGTCGACGAGGCGCATGTGCCTGTGCCGGAAGACGCCGTTGGGCCAACGCCGCGCTCAAAGATGCGGAAGGCGATATGCCCCGGCGACAGCACACGGACAAATTCGACGTTGGTCTGCTTCGGAAAATCAGGATGGAAGCAGATCTTTTCGCCTAGCGCCTGCCAGGCAAGCCCATGCGAGGAGAAGTCATCGGTGTCCACAAAGATGACGAAGTGCGGATTCCCAACGTTGACGTTGGCTCCTTCCACGGCGCCGACGCCCTCGATCTGGACTGTCTGCGGATTCACCTGAGGCACTCCCATGCCGGTCTCGATCAGAAAGCCCGTATCTTCGCAGGAGACGGTCGTGCACGCGCGCGGTCCACCGTGCGTCCCGAGCGTTACCTGCTTCAGGCCCTCGCTATAGGCCAGCCACGCAGCCACACAGCGGGTGCCATTGCCCGAGAGCTCTGCTTCGGAGCCGTCGGCATTGAAGAGGCGAAGGAAGTAGCTGCCATCGTCGCGGCGTTCAAGGAACTCAACACCGTCGGCGCCGACGCTGGTGTTGCGGGCGCAGAGCTTGCGGGCGATCTCTGCATGTTTACCGTGAGCCAGCGTCTCTTCCACCACGAGGAAATCATTGCCACAGGCGTGTGCTTTTACAAAAGGAATCATTGTTTCTCTCTACTTCTTCGGCTGATAGATCTGTGACTCGTAGATCCGGGCGCAGGGCTGCCCTGTCGTACAAAGCACAGTCAGCTCTTTCAGGTTGCTGGAGTTCTTTTTGACTGCATCCGAGACCGGATCCTTGTCGATAGCAACCACATAGGCAGCATACTTCGCCGGCTCAGCAAGAGCCCGATGGAAGCTGTCGTAGTCCGACTCGGAGATGAACTGCTTCAACGGAATTCCGGTCTGCTGAATGGCTCCAACATGGTCTGAGGTGTACATCATCACCGGCAGCCCCTGCGGCATAGCCAGAAGCTCGCGGGCAATGGAGGTCTCAAACGGAACGCGTGTGCGCGAGTTAACAATGCCTTCCTTCAATACCAGCGGCGTAAACCATGTCATGGCCACGCAGTTCGCGATCGCAAGCACCATCACCGCGGGCTGCAGGAAAACCGCCTGCACGGGCCGGGTACGGATGAGACGGTTCTCGAACCATGCAACTACGACAAAGGCAAAGACGACCAACGCCGGAAGCAGCTCCATGCCGTAACGCGCGTTGTAGTACGAGTGCGGATAAAGCTGCGGAATGAAGATCGGCACCGATCCGAATGAGACCGAATAGATATAGAAGGGCAGCGGCATCCACAGAAGGACCGACGCGCGCGCCAGCCCACGCTTCCACAGCATCCAGGTGCCGGCAATTGCAGCCGCCATCAACAGGAAGCCCGTCTCCCAGGCAGCGGCATCCACCTGCGCGGTCCGTGTATAGAAGAGCAGTGCCCAGGCGGGGTTATGCCAGCCGCGATAGTGCTGCCCCGGAGGAGCTGTCTTGCGCTCGATGGCAGCGGCCGAGTACGGTCCACGCATGAAGTCCAGCGGATCTCCGGTGTAGCGCCAGTTGTGCGCCATCCAGCCGATGGGAGCCAACACGGTCAGCACGGTGAGAATGATGAAGGCGACACGCACCCGCTCGAAGACACGCTTGTTCTTCACCAGCGAGATAGTCAGCATCAGCCAGACGCACGCGGCAAGGATCCAGCCGTCGTAGCGTGTGTAGACCGAGAGTACAGACAGGATGCCGGCGGCAATGAGCCTGGCCTTGACCACACGGATCTGCTCGTCGCGAATAGCGTCGATGCACTCCATCACAACAACGGTCGACCAGACGAAGATCGCGAGGAACAGCGGCTCTGTCATGGCAGTGGTTGCCAGGTAGAGAAGGTTCGGGTTCAATGCATAAAACAGCGTCGCGCCAAAGGCCCAATGACCTGGCAGCATGCGGCGGGCAAGACGATAAAAGCCGACATTGCCAAGAATGTAGAAAGCAAAGGAAGGCCAGGTCCCACCTGTGCCTGTCTGCCACCACTCTATCTTGGAGACGAACGGCACCAGCAGCAGATGCGGCAGCGGCAGCCAGACGCTGCCAATCTGCGGCAGCCCCGGATTCACCGAATCGATGATGCGACGCGCGATGGCGAGATGAGCCACTGCGTCGCCGTAGAGCAGAAGGTATCCGCGCGAAGCCGAGATGAGTACTGCCAGAAAGGCCAGGATCATTGACGCAAGCGCAATGGGAAACATCTCCTCACGCTTCGCCGGCTTGATGGCCATGCGCGCGGCAATGGTCCCCTCATCATTGGGGATAGCGTCACGATTCCCCTGACGCGGCTGTTCGTTGTACTTACGCCTCAAGCTCAAGGTGTGAGATCTCCTGGAAGAGACGGAAGCGTTCCTCCACCTCGTCCTTCGTCGTGTGCTGCAGACGCTCGGTCCCGAAACGCTCGACGGCAAACGACCCCATCACGCCGCCGTAGAACATCGCCTTGCGGAAGACTGCGGGCGTGAGCTTCGGCTGCGATGCGATGTAGCCGTAGAAGCCGCCGGCGAATGAGTCGCCGGCGCCGGTCGGATCCACAACCTCATCCAGTGGCATGGCAGGAGCGCGGAACGGCAGCGTGATGTGCGTCGTGTCCACAAAGCTGCGATCACAGAAAAAGGCGGTGGCRCCATACTCTCCGTGCTTCACCACCAGGGCCTTCGGCCCCATCTCCATCACCTCGCGTGCGGCCCGCAGCAGGTTCGGCTCGCCCGCCAGCATACGTGCCTCGCCATCGTTGATGAGCAGGACGTCGAGCTCCTTCAGGACCTTTTCCAGGTTGGCGCGATGATCGGCGATCCAGTAGTTCATGGTATCGCCGGCAACCATCTTCACCTTGGGCAACTGCTTACGCACCTGCAACTGCAATACCGGATCGATGTTCGCCAGGAAGAGATACTCGCTGTTGAGATAGCTGTCAGGGATCTTGGGAGCAAAGGTGCCGAAGACATTCAGGTCGGTCGCCAGCGTCTTCGCCTCGTTCAGGTTCTCGACGTAGGAGCCGGTCCAGTGGAAGCTCTTACCCGCGGCGTGCTCAATACCGGCGACATCGATGCCTTTGGAGGTGAGCACAGCTTCGTGCTCGGGAAGAAAGTCCTCGCCGACGACACCAACGACCCGGACCGGCGTAAAGAAGCTGGCGGCTAGAGACTTCAGCGCCGAGGAGCAGGCACAGGTACGTTCGCCGGTCGGCATGGCCGCAACCGCCGCCTTAACCACCTTGGCCGCATTCGCCGAATTCGTATGCATCACCGCAATGATCTGATCGACGGTGACATCATCATGTCCTTCAAACCAGCAGTCGTAATCGGTGACCATCGCCAGCGTGGAATAGCAGATCTCCGCCTCGCGGGCGAGCTTCGCTTCCTGCAGGTTAGTCATACCGATCACATCCGCTCCCCACGAGCGATACAGGTTGGACTCCGCGCGGGTGGAGAACTGCGGCCCTTCCATGCAGACGTAGGTTCCGCCGTGCTTGCCCACCACACCCACTTCCTTGCAGGCCGACTCAAAGGCCTTCGTGATCGTGGCACAGACGGGGTCGCCGAAGGCGACGTGACCAACGATGCCGTCACCGAAGAAGGTAGACGTCCGGGCAAAGGTGCGGTCGATGAACTGGTCAGGAATCACGAAATCCGTCGGCTTATGCTCTTCCTTGAGCGAGCCAACCGCGGAGACGGAAAGGATGCGCTCCACGCCAAGCTGCTTCATCGCATAAATATTGGCGCGGAAGTTCAGCTCCGTCGGCAGAATGCGGTGTCCTTTCCCGTGGCGGGCCAGGAAGGCGACCTTTCTGCCTTCGAGTTCCCCCAGCACCAGCGGATCGCTTGGATCGCCGAAGGGCGTGGTGATCTTCTCTTCGCGGATGTTGGTAAAGCCGGGCATGGAGTACAGTCCACTGCCGCCGATGATGCCGATCTCTGCCTGCTGCAACGCGTTCATTCTCCTGTTGGGGCCAAACTCTGAGTATATCGTTCAGCAGCGTGGATTCCTGCCTTCATCGCCCCCAGGCGGGCGAACCCTGTGACCAGAGGAGCCGAGAGCGGCTGCAACGCCAGCCTTTCGGGGCCCTCGCCCTGGTTGGAGGTGATCTGATCCCGCAGCTTACGGGCCAGATCTAACGGAAATCCTTCGCTGGTAAAGATGCCGGAGCCCATGGTCGAGACCAGGACATCCCCCTCGCTGGTCGAGTAGACCTCCTCGCCCTCTTTCTCGTCATCCTTGCGACGCTGCAGACCTGAGTACTTGCGCGCCAGTTGCGCGGTATAGAGCTTCTGGAAGCTCTCCGCCGAGTCAGTATTCTTCCAGCGCGAGTAGTAGAGCAGGCCCAGATTGCCGGTCGTTGCCGGGGCATTCTTCTTGAGCCCGGCGTAGTAGACGCCTCCGGCCCAGGCCGGAGCCAGAGCATCGGCCATCTGCGGTCCTGCGAAGAGTTCGGCAAGCATATGGACATCGAACTCCCCAAGCACGCCGACATCGTAGGGGGTGTAGTCCTTCTCGACCAGCGGATGGATATCCGCCAGATGGATGAGCGGCTGCGGAGCCTTTGTCACGTAGGTCTCTGGATGCATGATCTGCGACGTGTTCACCGGTGGATCGTCGAGAACGCCGGTGAAGGCCTTCTGAACGCCGGAGCGGCGCAGGATGGACTGCTCGAAGGTCAGGCCATTTGCATACGGAAAGAGCAGGCTCTGCTGCAGGATGAGGGGAGCGCGCGCCAGCACCGGCGAGCTCTCCGTCCCGCTGAGCATATCCTTCATGCGCCCCATCAGCTCCTCGGGAACATCCGCCAGCGTGCGGCCCGTGTCCTTCATGGAGTAGTCGACAAAGACAACCATCGCCTGCCCCTCAAGAACAGCCTCGCGCGTCGTGTCGACCTCATCGTTCTTGATGTGAGCGTTGTCCTGCTGCGCGTTCTTCGCGATGTCCTTCAGTCCCTGGTCGCCCCACTTGGTGAGGTCGACGTGCTGGTCCTGCAGCGCGTGCGTCAGCTCATGCGCCATCACCGGCTTCTGGGTCTCGGCATCTACCCAGTCCAACAGGTTGATGGTCTTGGTCTTGTTGTCGTAGTAACCCGCGATCTGCTCGGTCAGAAGGCTCAGCAGAAAGGGCTTGAGATCGAAGTCACGGTCGAGCAGACCGAACTTCTTCAGGACGATCTCGCTACGCTCCATGCGCTTGGCGCCCTCGTCCTCGTCGAACTTCTGCTTTAGGTATTTCGTCACCGCATCGCGGGTGATGAGTACCTTCTTCACCGGGCGGCTGGAACGCAGGCCGGAGTCTTTGGCGGCAAACCCCTGGATCTCGTCCACGCTCTTAAAGAGCTCCTCAGCCTCTTTGGGGGTGATGTGGATTTCCGGTTTTTTCCCGGCATCGGAGGTACCCGGAGGAGGTCCGGGCGTCTGGGTCTGGGCAAACGCAGCCAGCGGCAGAAGTGAAACGGTAACAGCAAAAACAGCGCGGTACGGGTGGCGCATCAAACGGGAGTCTCCCATCATCCAACGAAACGTATACTTAGGATAGACGCCGTTTTATGAGCACACTTGCACACAACGAAGCTCCGGCGCTTTCAGTGGACCATCATCTCGCCCTGAAAGCACTCCTGTCCATGGCGGCTATCTATCCCTTGGACGCAGAAGGGCGGATCGCGGTTCGCGGCGAAGACCGAGTTCGCTGGCTGAATGGCATGTTGACGAACAACATTCGCGATCTGAAGGCCGGAGAAGGCTGCTACAACTTCCTGCTCTCGGCCCAGGGGCGTATCCAGCACGACGCCACAGCATTTCTGCTGGAAGATCAGATTCTGCTGGAGACCGCCCGCGAGCGCATTCCGGCGCTCATGGCGGCTCTCGACCACTTCATCATCATGGATGATGTGGAGCTGGAAGACGTCTCCGAAAAACACCAGGGGCTGGGCATTGCCGGCCCCAAAGCCGCAGAGGCCCTGGCCGCAATCGGCTTGGACGTGGCCGGAATTGCGCCTGTCTCTACCCGCGCCTTCGAATGGCGAGGCTCAATCGTCTGGGTTGTCGCTCGGTACAGCCCACTCACGCCGCGCTTCGAGCTGTGGGCGGCGAATGTCGCACAGCTTACAGAGGCTCTCAATACTCTTCCCCAAGCGGATGACAACGCCATCGAGTCTCTCCGGATTCTGGAAGGCGTTCCGGCCATTGGCCGCGATCTGCGGGAGAAGGAGCTGCCGCAGGAGACCGGACAGGCTCGCGCCCTGCACTTCACCAAAGGCTGSTACCTGGGACAGGAGATCGTGGAGCGCATCCGCTCCCGTGGCAATGTGCATCGCACCTTTGCCGGTTTCCGTTTCAGCGGCTCTGTCCCCGCTGCCGGAACGGCTATTCTGGCCGACGGCGCCTCGGTTGGCGAGCTGACCAGCGTAGACTCCGATCTGAATATCGCTCTTGGATTTATTCGCCGCGAGGCCGTGGAACGCGGTCAGGCGCTTACCTACGAAGGGGGCGCTCTGACGTCGTCACCGCTTCCCTTCCGCATCAAATAGAAGGCATTTTATTTATGGCAGATAAAGTTACCCCGTTTGTTGTCAACGATCGCCGCAAGTTCACCACAGAAGGAGAGCTGCGGCCTGAGTCTGAACGTCCTCACGAAGAAGAGCAGGAGGGGGCCTCGAAGGCTGCTGTCACGGCAATGCCGGAGCCTCCCCAATCTGAGCCGGCTGCGGAACCTGAGGCCGCGGAGGCCGCAGAAGCCGACGAGCAGGAGCTGCCGAAGCTTACGGAAGAGCAGGCAGAACGCTCGAAGGCAGCCTATGAGGCGACCGCCGAGCGTCTGGATACGGCTATCCGCGCCGCAAACCCGGGCATGGAACAGCCGCCGCCCGTGAACTTCGACCGCCTGGTGCAGTCCATCTATATGACCGCGATCATGCAGCTCGGCGGCGGAACACCCGAAGGCGAGCAGGCGCGGGTCGACATTCTGGGCGCACGCCAGTCGATCGACATGCTGAACGTGCTGCAGGAGAAGAGCAAAGGCAACCTGACCGAGGCCGAATCACGGATGCTCGAAAACGCTCTCTTCGAAGTACGTATGGCCTTCCTGGAGATTACGCAGGCTTTGGCCCGTCAGGCTTCTCGGCAGCCTGAGTCTCCGCTACCTCCACCGCCGGGCGGAGGTCCGCGCATCGTTCGCTAGTGGCATGGAGGCGACCCTTACATTTCTCGGCACTGGCACCTCTATGGGTGTGCCGACGCTTGGTTGCGGCTGCGCCGTGTGCACCTCCGCAATGGATGGCACACGGCCGCACAACCGTCGCACCCGTGCTTCCGTTCGCCTGGACTATAACGGCCGGACAGTGCTGATCGATACCGGCCAGGACTTTCACTTCCAGGCGATACGCGAGAAGGTCACCCAGGTCGACGCCGTGCTTTACACCCATGGCCATGCCGACCACGTTCTCGGCATGGATGACCTGCGTCCGCTGTCGTTTGCCAATCCCATTCCGCTCTACGCCGACGATGAGACAGCAAGCGTTATCGAACGCATCTTCGAGTACACCTTCCGCACTCAGGATCGCTACATGACCTCTGCGCGTGTGGAGATGCACCGCATCAGCACCGATCCCGGCACCACGGTCGAACTCTTCGGAGCGGTTTTCCAACGTATCCCGGTGCAGCATGGCAGACAGGTCATCACGGGCTGGCGTTTTGGAAAGGCTGCCTACCTGACAGACCTCTCTTCCCTGCCTGACGAAAGCTTTCCGTTGCTTGAGGACCTCGACGTCCTGATCGTGGATGCCCTGCGCCGTGCGCCGCACCCCTCGCACTCGAACCTTGAGAACTCCATCGCACTGGTGGAACGCATCAAGCCGCGGCGGGCGTTCTTCACCCATATCTCGCACGACCTGGACCACGACGCCATCAACGCCGAACTGCCGCCACACATCCGTATGTCCCACGACGGCATGTGCCTCGATTTCGAGATTGCCGAAGACAGAACCGCAGAGGGCAGGATTGCGGGGGGCAAGGAATGAAGATCTTCCGCTCCATTGCCGAGGTTCCGGCGAACTTCGGACCTTCGATCATCAGCATCGGCAACTTTGACGGAGTCCATCGCGGCCACCGCTGGGTGATCTCGGAGATTATTGCGCGTGCCCGGGAATCCGGCACGAAGTCGATTGCAGTCACCTTCGATCCTCATCCGGTGCGCATTCTGCGGCCCGACTCGCCGACGAGGATGATCTCGCCGATCGAAGAGAAACTGCGGCTGCTCGCCGCCACAGGCCTGGATGCAACGCTCGTTCTGCCGTTTACGCAGGAGCTGGCGCAGACCTCTGCCGAGACTTTTATCTCAACAGTCATCTGCAACTGCCTGCGTGCTACCGAAGTACATGTCGGCAGCAACTTTCGGTTCGGCTACCAGGCACAGGCCGATGTGATGCGACTGGCGGAGCTAGGCAACGAACTCGACTTCTCGGCAAGGATCTACGAACCGGTGCCTCTGCGCGGCGGCATTATTTCTTCAAGCCGCATTCGCCAGCTCATCCTTGCAGGAAACCTCTCCACTGCGCGTGTCCTTCTGGGAAGGCCTTACAGCATCTGCAGCACGCCTGCCAGGGGCCGTGGATACGGCACGAAGTATGYCGTACCCACCATCAACCTGGCGCCGTACAGCGAGTTGCTTCCCGCCAACGGCGTATATGTCACCACGCTGCAGATCGGCGAAGAAGGTCCTATCTTCGAAGGCGTGACCAACGCCGGCAACCGGCCAACCTTTGGCCCGGACAGTTATGCCGTCGAGACACATCTCTTCAACTTCCTTCCCGTGGACATGACCGAAGAGACACCATTGCGGCTTACCTTCCTGAAGCACCTCCGGCCTGAGATGAAGTGGGAGTCTCCCGAAGCCCTGAAAGCACAGATCGGCAAAGACATCGGTCGGGCACAGCGCTTTCTGCGCGGCTATCGACGGTTGATGCAGTAGCAAGCCCGAACTCCCATTAGCAGTCTGGATATTCTTTCAGTGGGAAGCCGAGCCGACCGAGAAGAGCACCGTTCGATAAATCCCAAATTTCACCTGCTGATGTCACAAGCTGATTCATCGTTTCCATAAAAAGGACTTCCCAAGCATCGAATTCACAGACGTCTTCGTGCGCTCCAGTTTCCGGATCGAACTTCAAAAGAGTTCTGCTCGTCTTCTTTTCAAACTTCCACAAAACACCGAAAAAAGCATTCCTCTTTCGACTGTAGTGAAGTCGTGAAATTTGACTGCCCGCACCCGGTTCAAAAATCCATCGAAGTTCTCCACTAGAGCGACTGAAACAGCACCCTCTGTTCCCAGAGTTTTCCGCCACTTGGAATGTCATAAGCGGCCACTTTGCCGAGACTCTTAGATAAGCCGGTCACCAAAATTTCCCCGAACGGGGAAATTGAAAGATTGCCGGCACCAGAACAAAAGACAGTGGGAAACTCGCATATTATCTCTCGGGAGTTCAGATCCCAAATCTGGACGGTTTCTTTAAAAAGGCCCGCAGCAATACGAGCTGAGCTACTAGATGCCGCAAGTTCGCGAATAGCGGAATTCAGCATACAACTATGCAATCATCCTCAAGAATCTCCGTTAGTTTGTTCCCATCATCTCGCAGATAGATCTGATGACGCCTCTCAAGGCATTTTTCATTTTGAACTACTGTTTAAATCTGACCACCACCGCCTCCTCCATTATTGCAATAAGAAGCAAAAGGGTGGTTATAGCAGGGATTCACAATAATGATGAAATCTGACAACACTCGCCCACCTCCAATACCGAAATTACGAAGCATTTGTGTCCCTTGTTGCAAGATTTCTTGAGGGGTTGCAGTTGGATTCTCTTCAATCCATCTTTCCCAAGTCCCATTCCAGTCTCCCCCTGCTTTCGTATGAACGCCGTTACCGGAGCGGAGCCGGTGCGACGCCTTTGCTAGCGGAAGTAAATATTTGCCAATATCTATTTCATGACCTCTGAACCAGTTTGCGAACTGTTGCGGAAATATATGGTGTAGTTCTATATCGTCCGGTCCTGCAAAACCGCTTCCGCAAGCCCCGAACTCGCATCCAGGCGTGCTCAAACCGCCCACATCTCCAATCATGGAAGCAATACTGGAGTATGGACCGTGGTGATACGCTCCTTGCTCATCCCAATTCCCATTGCTTGGTCGAGGTTGGAGACTTCCCTTAAATTTCGGGCCACCGGCTAACCAATGGATTAAGAAACCAAAAGCACAACTCGCATCCGCTCCGACGTTGCCCCCGAGAGTCACCGCGGCTCCCAGGCACCCTCCCGCCCCGCTGGTACCAGCCAGTGATACGCCGACCAGCGTAGTCGTAGGTCCATTCGTAGGTGGCGCTACTGGTCTGCGTTCGCACCCGGTGGTTCAACGCATCGTAGGTATACTGCGCGGTCGCACCGCTGTCTACCTGCGTGATGTTGCCTTCCGCGTCGTAAGTATAGATATGGAGCCCATCGTTGCGTAGGTTCCCAGCCGCATCGTAAGAAGCGCCGGTTAGTCCCTGAATCTGGTTGGTGGAGCTGTTGAAGGAGTAGCTCAGATTGTTTCCCGATGGCGATGAGACCGCAGGCCAGCGGTTGCCATACCGGTCATAGCTGTACTGGTAGGTTTGCGACGAGCCGGTGGTGGCAGTAGCCAAGGTGAGCCGGTTCAGCTCGTCATATCCATAGTTGAAGCAGCGGCCTGTCTCGCATGTAGTCGTCACCCGCGAGCCCGTCTTCGCGAACCAGGTTCCGTAGAACTGGCTGCTGTAGCAGTTGGTCCTGCTCGGTGTATTGCAGCCGACCTGCATTGTGAGCCGCCCCATGGAGTCGTACCAGCGTTGAATCGTGTCTCCGTTACCGAGGTCGTACAGAATCGGCCCGAATGGACCGTTCTGAACGTTCGATACCAGGTTGGAAGGATTGTTCGCGTCATTATAAGTCTGATTGGTGATCGATGTGACCTCGCCCGCAGGAGAATGGCTATAAGCAATCGTGCCAGTCGCACCGTCGCCCCATGAGGTGAGGTTTCCGGCCCAATCGTAACCAAACGTCATATGCTTATAACTTGGTGACCAGTTGCATCCCGATGGAGTGCACTCCGACAGGCCAGTGACTCTTCCCATGGCGTCATAACTGAAATTTGACTCTGCCACGTTGCCTAATACGGGGACGGAGGTGAGCGAAAGCCGTCCTTTCAGGTTTGTTTGGGTCGTATTAGCCCAGTTCATGCTGACGTCATAAATAARGGTCTTCGTGGGAGTCCCATCATCATAACTAACCGAAAGCGCACGACCCACCTTGTCGTATTGGGTCACCGTGTTGGTCCTGGTGCTGGCACTGGTCTGATTAGCACGGGGCCGAGTCCGAGTCACTTGCAGACCCGTCGAGTTGTAGGTATAGCTGTACGTCGTCTCGCCGCGCTCCGGCTCCTTGGTATAGATGGTCCGGCCCAGCGAGTCAGTTTGGAAGATGCGCTGCTGCACTCCCTGCGTGATCGTGGTCTTGCGATTCGCAAGATCATAGGTATRGGTCGTGAGATATCCCGAACCGGGGATGTCCAGACCACAGTCCGGTGGGGCACCACTTTCTCCCTGGTATACGGTGCTCGAAACCTCGCAGACTGCTGCGACTCTTCCCAAGGCGTCAGTCTGGGTTATTTTCTTCACGCCGCTGACATCGGTTACCATCACTGCACGTCCAGTGTATTGATAGCTGGTGGTGCCATCTGGCGTGCTGATCGTCGAGGTACGGCCTGTACTGAACTGGTCTGATTGACAGCAAAGGTGAATGTTGATTTGGCGCCAGTGATCGGGTAGTCGATCTCCTTTGCTCGCCCGAATGCGTCGAAGTTGCTGTAGGTGGTCGGCTGCGAGTTTGCATCCGTCGTGCTGGTCAACGCACCGGTACTCACGTCATATCCCGCACCGGTAGAAAGGACAATCCCGCTCGATAGCGTAGGGGCGGTCACACTTGTGGTATACGTGTTTGTCGAATCATGCCCATACGTAGTCGTGCCATTCGGATCAGTCGAAGACAGGAGAGTTCCCGTATCGTCGAAGCTATAGCTCGTGGTGAGTGTTCCGTTAGTGGTGTTGAGCCATCTTGCGACAGAACTGAGATATGGGCCGCCGGCATTACTGGAACCGTGCTGCGGAATCCCTGTCGTTTGCGAAGCTGTGTTGGTGTATCCATAAATCGTAGCGGTTATCCAGCCGCCCGGCCACTCGCCTGGATTGCAGCTTATCTCCTGCGTCAAATCAAAGCCAGAATACACATAGTGGGTTTCCGTAGTTGGCGTGGAAGGAGCACTACCAGCGTAAAAATCCCATCCTTTAACTGCGGTTGTCTTCCCGAGCCACGGCGAGTCAAATACATACTGCTGTTGGCTTTGTAGCCCATTGTCAAGTGTTGTGACAGATGACGATTTTGTGATGTAGTTCGAACCACATCCGGAACACTGAAAGGAATATGCGTTTGCAGTTGTGACTATAGGGGTACCGCTCGCGCTGCCGGTGTAGACTGACACCTTTGTATTCCAGGCGCCATTGTTTAGCGTCATTTCGTAAGCCGTCTCGTCACCGCTCGGCTTGTGGACGACCACTTTTTCTTGACAGCCCGTTCCATTGCTCGCACATTGCGTGATGACCGATGGAGTGAATGTCGTCGCCGGGTCGGAACCAACTGTCCTGCTCGTTAGCCAGCGATTCATGTTGTTGTATGAATCCTGAAAATTGGTCCAGCCGTATTGGATGACACCACCGGTAGGCAAAGTGACCGATTTCATCTCTCCATAGGAGTCATATGTAAAGGAATACGAGCTTCCATCGGGCAATTGAATGCTCTGCACAGGATAAAAAGTCCCCGCCCACCCCGAAACCGCAGGTTGATCGAACCGCGTGAAGATGTCAACAGGTGATGTAGTGACCGTGTAGCGAACTCGTGTGCCGTTGTTGCTGATCGGCCCATTTGGCGCAAGAACGTCGTAATAAGTAACGCTTCCGTTTTTAGTTACGATAACGGGAGTTCTTCCCACATCATCGATGAGATTTCCGTTGGCGTCGCTGGACCAATAGTTGCCGAATCGATCGATTACCTGGGGATAAACCTGGTTGCCATTGTTATCCAGGATGAGAGGATTTCCATTTGCATCCGCCTTCAGTAGGTAACCGCTGGCATCTGATGCGTAATTGGGGCCGATCGTATCCATATACGTGCCGGCGCAGTCATCCTGAATAATTGCTCTAGCGGAGCCAAAATCTCGCACAGTCCCTGAAGGATCGCTCCACGAGACATTGTAGACAGTGGTGGTTTGAGCGCCACCCATCCCCCCGGCGCAAGCATAGGAGGTCGACGGATAGGCCAGGGTATACACCAGAGTGCCAGTTTCGGCTCCTGTGACGAACCTCCATCCTCCCTGAAGATCTGGAGCATTCGGTATATTGCTTGGGTAGAATCCGTAATTCAGGTTGATGCCATTGACGGAAGTGGGAGGGAGTATTCTCCAAATCCGGCTGTCGTAGACAAGCCGCTCATCAAGCTGAAGCGCACCACGCTGTTTGTGCGTAGCGAGCGGAAATTCCATATGCAAATTCCCGTTCGTGATGTTGATGAATCCATTCTCGACAGGAATGTTGACGGCAAACGCCGGATTGCCCGTCGCATAGATGTAGTCCTGAGCAAAGGAATAACCGGCAACCAGGCACAAGTAGATACAGAGAAACAAGCGAGCGGTTCTCATCGTGGCGTCCTTAGAACTCGAAGTAGTTCGATTGAATATTGGGATTGAGCTGGACTTCGGAAAGTTGAATCGTCCACTGTTTCTGACCATCGAGAGACTGCGTATACAGGAACGGAATCATTACGCCATCCACTGGCCGGTAGTCTCCGTATGTAATGACACGCAGGAGTTCGCTTTGCGCTCCATTGGGCCGGATGGCGTTCGCGGTCTTGACCAGGAGATGTGTTTGGGGGTCGAAGTAGAGATCAGTTGCAATATTCTTCCGAGGGGTAAGCGGCTGTTCGATTGTCACCCGGTGAAGACTCATACYGTCGATGACCGTCACGCCATGATCGAGGACCGAGGATCTGGCCTGAAGGTCAGCAAGACGCGGAAGCTCGAACTGCACGATTCCTGATGCTGCGATCTCAGGAGCAAGCGGGAACATCTTTCCATCAGGCTGCTGAATACTGCCTAAACGGTTATTGATCCGGCTGCTGAAAGCTCCAATTGGCGTCTGTACATCGAGACGAAACCTTTTGCTGCCAATAATGGTTAAGGTCGCTGAATAGGAATTCTGGTCACTGCTGTAGGTGATCAGCCCTGATCCCTGCATTCCATTCCAGGGAGCGGCACCCACAACTTTCAGATGTGCAAGCACCTCAGATAGAGCAGCGGGATCAAGCTGTCCAAGCTTGTCTGTGGCGACGGGAATCGGTGTAGGAGCCGGGCGGGACTGAGAATAAGCATTTATAGCCAGCCACGACAATAATGCACAAATTACTGCAGCCCTAGCGATCAGCGAGGGTTTTGACCTACCAAAGCAGAAAGACATCGTACAGTCCCTTTCAGAGAACAGGGACCTGGGAAGAGAACAGCAGGTATTGATCGAACTTTGTTTTTTGGAGACTCTTCGTAAAGTAGACGTAATTCCCAAATGCGTCAATATGCCCTTTGCTAGACACTGGGAAACCTGGGTGGGGAAACCTGGGGACGGAAACCTGGGGACAGACGGAACGTTCCCATTCCGACTCGAGAAAATCTGCGCTTCAAACATCAGTTGTGCCTGCGCGGACCTCTCGGTCGGATTTGCCCCCTCTTTGCGGCGATGAGGTCCTGTTCATCGTCTCTTCTAGAACATGATTGGACATCACACAGTATGCCAGTAGCGACGTTCTAGGCTGTTGCGCAAGCAACAACTTCAAATACACCGCTCGGTCGGTATTGTCTTCTAGAATGTACCGTCTCGCATTGCCAAGCTGTGTAACGTGATGCGGCTCCCCAACTGCMACCAYTCGCGCAAATCGTCCCATACMTCRRCTTATCKRTTTACGTCCCGTCTGTCCCCAGGTTTCCCAAGGTTTCCCAGGTTTCAACCTCTTGGTTTCAACCTCTTGGTCCCATCCGATTGGGATGAAATGAGGAACGGAAGACAAGCACCAACGTGGAAGCCGTCGCCTGTCTCTTGCGATGGGAAGGGCTGTTTATCGGGTCCTCAAAACTTCCAGACAATTCCTGCCGATGGCACCGTCTCTTGTGTGAGCTTATTGACCTTCAACATCCGGCCCCATCGGTTTCCTGGATCGGCGATTGCAGGCACGTCATCACTTATTATTTTGAGTAGCCTGTTTCGCCAATTGCTCCTTTGCCAGTAGATGGCTCGCCTGCACGTCGCCTCGGCCAGCTTCTTGTGCGGTCTGTGCTGGCGTCTCAGTGGACTCCTGTAGTGCTTGTTTTGCCGCAGAGCTAATGTTTACCGAAACCGCCGTGCTGTTTGCGGAGCCGCTCGCACGAGAGGTTGATGGAATGGACTTGCCTGTATTTTCTGCTGGGCTTGTCTCATCCGCCGAGTGAGTTGAAGAGAGAGGTGCGGCTGTCTGTGGCGTCGAGGGGTTTGGCGTGGATGATGAAATTGAAGATAGCATAGTGTGCGATTCTCCCTTTCTTACCACCCAATCGGCTGCTCTGATCGATTTCTTTAGTTCTGGACGGCCTCATCGGCCACGCGTGAAGCGTTCCCTAACATCAGTCACACAAACAACGTCGCGAATATGAGGCTAGGTGGGAAACCTGGGGACGGAAACCTGGGGGAAACCTGGGGACAGACGGGACGTTCCTATTCCGACGCGAGAATCTGCGCTTCAAACGTCAGTTGTGCCTGTGTGGAGCTCGCAGTTGGATTTACGCCATCTTTGCGACGACGAGGTACCGTCTCGCACTACTACCTTGTGTAACCTGATGCGTCTCTGAACTTGCAACACTCCCCAAGGTTGTCCCACACCTCAACTTATCTGTTTACGTCCCGTCTGTCCCCAGGTTTGCCAGAATTGGTCTACGAGCTTCGCGTGCGCGGATTTGCCTACAGCTCAAACGCTTACAACTCCCATTTCGAAGCCCCAGACGCAGCAAGGCCGCCCCGAAGGACGGCCCGCTGGCTATGATTCCGAGAACGCCTACTGTTTCATCTTCTCCATGAACGTGAGCGGCCTGACGAACAGGACTACTTGTCCGGGCTGTGGCGTGGCTGTGACCTTACCGCACGTATTGCGCGAAACATATCCGTGCTCAAGAACTTCTTTCGTGATGAAGTTCTTAAGGTCAAGCCAAGAGCGGCTTCCTTCTGGCCCACACAACACGTAAGGAGCATTGATTCGGAAGGATTCGTCGTATTTCACAACGGGATGCTTTTCAACGATAGTACCGTGGCCCGTCGAGATGGGGATGTTTTCCTCGTTTGAACTCAGCGTGAGCTGTAGTCGGGCAACGCCGTTGTCATCCGTAGGTATTGCGATCGCTTCCTTGCGCTCCTTTCCCACCCAGACATTCACGTAAGCGGAAGTCCCAACCATAGGGCGTCCGTTCCTACCGTCAACCAACTTGATTTCGAGCGTTTGAGCAGCAAGTGACATCGCAGGCATGACCAGCAAGACGGTCACAAGCAAGTTGAGCCATCCGCAGCGGAAGGATATTTGACGGTGCCCGATCAGCATTTGGGGTATCCTCCCGCGTTCGTCATGTTCAGCATGTAATGGAAGAACGCACCAATGGGATTGTATACGTAGCCCGAGTCGATGTGAAGGAAACCTGGGGACAGACGGGACGTTCCCATTCCGAACGCGATAAATTTTGCCTTTCAAACATCAGTTGTGCCTGTGCGGATCCCTCGGTCGGATTTGCCCCCTCTTTGCGACGATGAGGTCCCGTTCATCGTCTCTTCTAGAACATGATTGGACACCAGACAGTATCCCAGTAGCGACGTTCTAGACTGTTGCGCAAGCAACAGGAATCGTACGCCTTTTGTTTGTCATCCCGCAGGCGTGACCACGATTTCATATCTTTCTCACTTAGCAGTGATGATTGCAATTTCGCAATAAACTCCAGGTCACCTGTCGATCGTTTGTTTCAGGAAAGCGCAAGTTGCTTTTTGCGCGCGAGATTGATCCAAACAATTGCCACAAGGTAGGCAACACCATAGCCCCACAGCAAACCAGYGGCGGCTACACGCAGCATCTGTTCATCGAAACCGTATAGGCCATGGAACCAGCGCAGGGCAATACCGTCCAGCATCATGGCGATCCCGCCCACCAACGCTGTACCTGCAAGCAGCTGTTCGTTGGTCAATCGTCCAACAACCTTGCACAACCACACTCTGATCGCACCACCAATCGGCGCCTTCAGAAAACGCCACTCAAATCGGCCGCTTCGAGGGATTCGCCGAAGGAGGTTCCACTCCCCTTGACATTCGACCTGTATCCGCTTAGCTTTAGGTCGAATGTCGACTAGAAGCACAAAAGAGCAGCTTGAATTGATGCAGGGGACACTGGACCTCTTGATTCTGCAGACGCTTGCCTTCGGCAAGGCACACGGACATGCGATTGCGCGCACCATCGAGAGAAGGTCCGATGAGGTGCTGCAGGTTGGGCACGGATCGTTGTATCCAGCCTTGCAACGGCTGCTCAAGGCCGGACTGATTGATGCTGAAGACGGAGTTTCGGAGAACAATCGCAAGGCCAGGTTCTACCGATTGACCTCGAAGGGACGGAAGCAGCTATCCGCCGAATCTTCAAAGTGGGAGCGCCTTACGAGCGCGATCGCGCGTGTCCTTTCACCTGTCGTAGAAGAGCAATCGTAGCGAGGGGAAAAACAATGTTGAAATGGCGTCGTCGCAGGGAGAGGCTGCTGCAGGAGTTTGAGGAACATATTGAGTTCGAAGCTCTCGACAACATCGCGATGGGGATGTCTCCTGAAAAAGCCCGACGGCAGGCGCGCAAGAAGTTCGGGAATGCACTGGTGACTGCTGAGGCAGCCCGCGATGTGTGGGGTTGGGTCTGGCTGGAGCATCTCCTGCAAGATGTCCGTTATGCCGTAAGACAGCTACGGCGCGATCCTGGCTTCTCTGTCACAGCAGTGGTGGTCCTAGCACTGGGACTGTTTGCCAGCACGGCCATCTATGCATTTGTGGATGCGGCACTAGTGAAGCCACTGCCGTATCGTTCGCCCGGGCGACTGGTGGCGCTGTTTGAGCGGATTCCCGTGGGAGACCRCTATCACCTTTCGTATCGCGACTACGTGGAGTGGAAGAGACGGAATCAAGTCTTCAGTTCGTTAGATGTGTATAGGCCGGAGCCGGTGACTGTGCGGAACGCTGAGGGCGTCGAGGAAGCACCAAGCGGGCTGGTGAGCGATGGATTTTTTCGGACTCYGGGAGTTCAGCCTTCGCTGGGCAGGGACTTTCTTCCGGGCGAAGAGGACCTCTCCGCTGAGAGGGTCATGCTGCTAAGTTATGGAGCATGGCAGCGTAGGTTCGGGGGAAATGCAGCCGCGGTCGGCAGCTCGATGTCGATCAATGGAGCCCCTTACCGCATCGTGGGCGTGCTACCGAAGGAGTTTCACTTTGCTCCAGTGGGCCGGGCCGACTTCTGGCTACCGTTGCGCGGGCGGTGTAAGGAGTACCCCGCTTGCTATCCCTTCTATGGCGTGGCGCGCCTGAAAGATGGAGTGTCCCTGCAGACTGCGGCGGAGAACTTGAGCACAATCAGCAGCGAGATCGCGCGAGAGTTTCCTAAGTTCAATGGTGATCGCACGTCGTCGGTGCAACCGCTCACACAGACGATTCTGGGAAATACAAGGCCTACCCTGCTGGCTCTGCTTATCGGTGCAGCGCTACTATGCGTGATCGGGTTCGTAAACGTCTCAAGCCTGCTACTGGTGAGAACGGAGAGCCGCAGGAGAGAGATCGCGATGCGTCAAGCACTGGGGGCCACGCGGCAACGGCTGATGCGGCAGTTCATGATCGAGGGCCTTGTATTGGCCGGCTGCAGCCTGGCAGTCGGGCTTGCACTAACGTGGGCCTTGCTGGGGACGCTTAAAGCACAAATACCGGTACATGCTCTGGCCGCCATGCCCTATCTCGAAGAGATGCAGTGGAATCTTCGTGTCATGCTCTTTCCTGGTGCCATAGCGCTAACCGGAAGCGTGCCGTTCGCAGCGCTACCTGTGCTGCATATGCGGAGGATAAACGTGCAGGAGGGCCTGCGAGAGGCTGACCGCTCGGCAAGCGGAATGGGGTGGAGGCGGTCCGGCGCTGGGCTGGTGG
>NZ_JBFRCY010000138.1:0-8774 GCF_052113305.1 Terriglobus sp. YAF25 | reverse complement strand
GCCGGAGATCAACCCGGAGTTTGCCGCGGCTCTGAAAAAGAACAAGGCCGCGACGAAGGTCTACGAGGCGTTCAGCCCCTCCTGCAAGCGCGAATACCTGGAGTGGATCAACGAGGCTAAGCGTGATGCCACTCGTACTACGCGAATCGAGCAGGCCGTGACCTGGATCGCCGAAGGCAAGCAGAGAAACTGGAAGTACCAGAACTGCTAGAGAGGCAGTTGCCAGTTGGGGCGGGACATTCTGCTATGGCTGGGACTTCCTTTTGTTTGTCATTCCGTAGCGATTGGGGTACCCGGTCAGCTTTGCTGGCTGGAGTAAGGGAAGCGGAGGAACCTGCTTTTCGATTGGTGACTCAGAGATTAGTGTGTTTTACCGATTGGTTAGGCTGAATCGTCTGGTTTRTTTGCGCAGCACCGGTGGGCTTGTAGCTAATTTTTCCAGGCTTCTCCCCAATACCGAGGGTCCTTACGGACTTTCCATCCAGCGTTGTCACCAGGCGGAAGGTCCCTGTTGCTGTGCCGAGCTCTTTTCCATCGAGCATGAGTGTCGCTTTGTTGCCGGTGTATCTCAACTCCGCGCGATGGGCCTTGTTGAACTTCAGTGAGAAGCGTGCATCGCTGGAGGCAGCGTAGTTTGGCCGAATGTTCCACTCGAGTGTCTCGCCTTCGATACGCACGCCGGCAAGTCTCCAGGTGTAGTCCAGCATCACCAGAGCGCAAGGGGAATAGCCGGGCTTGTCGGCCTGGGTGAACTCGGCTGTCAACGGATCGAGTTGCTGGCGGAAGGTGCCGTCTCGCATGATGGCTTCGCACCAGCGATCCATCATGTAGCTCATCTCGGCCGTGTGTCCGTAGAACTCCATCCAGCGCGGTGTGCGTAATGCCAGTAGAGCCTGTGACGGTCCGCTCCAGGTGTTGCGCGGGAATGGACGTTTCTCAAAGCCGGGATCGTCCATGGCGATGGAAGGTAGAGGGAACGGCGCCCAGAAGGCTTTGGGATTGTGGATCTGGCGCTCCCACAAGGTATCGAAGAGCTTCTGGTCGGGTACATGCTCTCCGCAGACGCGGAGCATCGCGTCGCCGCGGACCTTCACGAACTTGTTGTTGCTATCGAGGTCGAAGAAGCAGGCGTCTTCAGCGGAGTAGAGCTTCTCGATGATCAGTCTGCGGATGTGAGCAGCCTGTTCGAGCCACATGGACTCATCGCCAGGCTTGCCGAGAGCTTTTGCCATCGCAGCCAGAGCGACGCGGCCACCGTAGGCCGTAGCAGAAAGATCAGGACATAATCGCGGCAGCCCCGGGATTCCTTCGGGCCACTTTGTGGCGTCCGCATCCTTGCGGCGGTTCGGTACGCCATGCCAGCGGAAGGAGTTGTCATGGCCGGTGTCGTAGGTGCAATAGCCTTCTACCAGGCCGGTGCCGCGTGAGTTGTGATACTTCATCAACCACGCATCCCAGCGAGCGCAGGCGGTGTAGGCCTTCTCCAGCAGCTCCTGGTCGCCGCTAGCCTGCGAGAGCTCCCAGGCGGTGGCGGCGATAGGCACGACCATCTGGATCTGACCGTATCCAATCTCTGAAACCTTAATGCTTGCCGGAAGCTGACCCTCTTCGCGTTGCAACTGGAAGAAGCCGAGATGGTTGTTGCGCGCCGCATCGGGACGAATATGGCGATACACCAGGCCTTCGTGCGGAGCACACTCCTGCCAGATGCCGGGATAGTCTGCGCCTTCAATCAGAACCGGTCGATCGTATCGCGGCAGAGTCCGGACGTTACCAGCCAGGACGGCCAGAGCTTTGTCGTACGTCGTTTGCCAACGCGTGTCGGCGGTATGAAACTCAATCTCCGCGGACTCAGCATACGCGGGGGCCAGTTGCTGGGTGATGCCTTGCCGTGGAACGAGAGCAAGGTATCCGGCTGCAAGAGAAGAGGCCGCGAGAAAATCGCGTCGTTTCATATAGGAAACAATATCTTGTTTGGTAAGGCATTCCATCGGGATGGAAGCTTTAAAATCAGTCGTAATGCCGAATACAGATTTACCTTCCGAGCGGGCGGCCGATTTCCGGCGGGTGCTCGCCCGGTGGTACAAGCAGCATGCGCGCTCACTTCCGTGGCGCGAGACCCGGGATCCATATCGCATATGGGTCAGTGAAGTGATGCTGCAGCAGACACGGGTCAACGCCGTGCTGGAGCATTATGCGCGTTTCCTGGGGAAGTTTCCTACGATTGTCTCTCTGGCGCTGGCGCCGGAGGCGGATGTACTGGCAGTGTGGAGCGGCCTGGGCTACTACCGGCGTGCGCGCATGCTGCACAAGGCGGCGCAGTTCATCACCGCGGAACTGGACGGGGTGTTGCCGTCAACCTCAGTTGAGCTGCGCAAGTTACCCGGCATTGGAGAGTACACCTCTGCGGCCATCGCAAGTATTGCCTTTGGCGAAAGCATCGCCGTGGTGGACGGTAATGTCGAGCGTGTCCTGCTTCGCCTGACCGGCAGGCCGGAGCAGACGACCTCTGAGAGCAAGCGGTTTGTCACCGATCAGGCTGCTGCCCTGGTGCCGCAGCGGAGATCGGGGACGAATGCCCCTGGAGACCACAATCAGGCCATGATGGAGCTTGGAGCTACGATCTGCCTGCCCAAAGGGCCGCTGTGTCTGCAGTGTCCGGTCTACGATTTCTGCCGCACCAGGGGAGAGCACAAGACCGAGACTCGCGAGAAGATGCGCAGCCGGCGGGTGGCGTATCTGCTGCATCAGCGTAAGCGCGGTTCTGCAATCGAGGTCATGCTGCATCGCCGTCCCACGGATGCTTCCCTGATGCCGGGAATGTATGAGCTGCCGGAGCTCCCCATGGATGGAGTTGGGGAACATACGCCGACGCTGCGTGTGCGTCACTCCATCACGAATACGAACTACTACGTCGAGGTCTTCACGGCTGACAAGACGCTGCTCAGGGAGTTGCCGTTGTCGATCCGCGAGTATGAGTGGTGCCGTCTGGGGCAACTCGCCGATCTTCCGTTGACGGGGCTGGCGCGCAAGGTGCTGCGGCGCCTGCACCTGATTGCGTCGCCCGGCGTGCGCATGCCGCAACCCGAAACGATGATGCGACAATAGAAAGGCATGCCGCTGCAGAAGACATCCATTGTTTTGACGGCCGCTGTGGTCGCGACCGTGTTACTGGGGTGCCGTCACCTTGGTCCGCCGACTCCGTTGCAGAAGCTGAATGACCAGCAGACCCGCGGGTACTGGGTTTTTCAGACAAGCTGCCGTCAATGTCATAACGATCGCGAAGACAAAGCTCTGCAGGGCCCGGCTCTCATGGGGATCTACCAGAAGAAATATCTGCCCAGCGGGGCGGCGGCGACCGACGAGCGCGTGCAGTCCACCGTGCTGCACGGCCGTAACATGATGCCCGCCATGGGCGGAAGCGTAAATGAGAAGGACATGGCTGATCTGCTGGCCTATCTGCATACCCTATGAGTGACGTTCCTCAAAAACCTGCTCCCCGCGCCTCGGGCATGCTGCCTGGCATGGCTATGATCTCCGTCTTCATGCTGGTGGTAGCGCTGTTCGGCGTCTTTGGCGCGATCAACGGAGTGTGGAATCAGCAGGGCAAGTACGTTGTGCTGCCGATCGCCAGTCTGCTGGTCGTCGGTGTCTTTGGCCTGTTGCGTCTGCGCCGCTGGGGATGGGCGATTGTGACCGCCGGCTCATTGTTGCTGGCTCTCGGTTACCTGTTCGGTTTTACGACCACTCGCGATTTTCGGCTGATCGTGATGGCTGGGTTCGGTATGGTGTTTTTCCTGTACCTGATCCGGACAGAGGTCCGCGACCGCGTCCACTAGAGCATTTTCCCTGTAGGTGTCATGTAGGGCTTCCGCATCCATGGGCGTTTTCCGCAATGAAAACGCCTCTGCACGCCCCTCCCGGGATGCCCAGTAACAGGGAAAATGCTTTAGGGGACGGAGTACTACAATAGAGAGTGATGGCTCCTGTTGCCGCGTCAGACCTGGTTCAGATCGATCTCTCTCCGCGTAAGCCTGCTCCCAAGCCGGAGTGGCTGAAGGCGCGGGCGCCCATGGGCGAGACCTTCCATGCGCTGAAGAAGCTTACGCGTGAGCTTGGGCTGCACACCGTATGTGAGAGCGCGCACTGCCCGAATATCGGCGAGTGCTGGAACCATAAGACCGCCACCTTCATGATGCTGGGCAATAGCTGCACCCGCCGCTGCGGATTCTGCGCGGTGCCGAGCGGCAAGCCCGAGCCCATCGATCATGGGGAGCCTCGTCGCGTGGCCGAAGCTGTGGCTACGCTCGGTCTGAAGCATGCCGTCATCACCAGCGTAAATCGCGACGATGACAACGTTGGCGCCGCCCAGGCGTTTGTAGAGGTCATCCGCCAGATCCGTGTGATGGCGCCGGAGTGCCAGGTTGAGGTGCTGACGCCTGATTTTCAGGGAACCGAAGAGGCCATCCGCATGGTGGTCGCCGAGGGGCCTGAGGTCTTGAATCACAACATCGAGACTGTTCCGCGGCTCTATCGCGTCGCCAAGTCGGGCGGCCGCTACGAGCGCTCCATTGGCTATCTGCGGCTGGCGAAGGAGCTGAATCCGAACCAGGTGACCAAGACCGGCATCATTGTCGGGATGGGCGAGGAGACGCATGAGCTGCTCGCGGTCTTCCGCGATCTGGCGGCGATCAAGGTGGACATTCTGACCATCGGACAGTATCTCCGGCCCAGCAAAGACCATATCCCGATGAAGCGGTACTACACGCCGCAGGAGTTTGCTTTTCTGAAAGAAGAGGCGCTGCGTATGGGCTTCCGGCATGTGGAGAGCGGTCCGCTGGTGCGCTCCAGCTACCACGCGCATGAGCAGGCGCAATCGACCGGCCTAGCATAAGGATTACTCGTCGGGAGGCTTCCTGTGTGCGTCTCTCAGGTTCACCGGCTTGCTGCTGTCGGCCGGCAGATATTCGGCAAGCATCAGCAGATCCCGATAGTCCCTCTTGGCCACGTCAACCAGGCGCCGCATTCGTTCCAGGTGGCCCTGGCAGATTCGTAGAATTCCGATCCTGACCCGTTCCACCTCGCCATGCCACGCTTCGGTCTGATACTCCAGCAACATGCTGCGCGCCGACTCGCGAGCTACTTCACCTGAAAACGTGGCCTGAATTCTGTTCTCAACCTCCTCTGAGAGGGGGACAGACGTCATATCGATCTCCATCAGGGGGGTAGGGCACTGCTCCGCAGGTCTTCGTCGTATGGACACGGGGCACGTCATCAAGTTTTTGTCGTCAGAGCATTTTTCCTGTTGCTGGGTATCCCTGAAGGAGTGCGCACCGGCGTTTTCATCGCGGGAAACGCCCACAGATGCGGAAGCCCTACATGACACCCACAGGGAAATACTCTGGCGTTGCGAGCGCAAATTTGTTCAGACGAAGCCGACGCGCCCTGGACCCAACAAAAATACCGGGATTCGATTGACGCCCCCACAAAATCAGGCCAATCCTCTAGAATCAACATTTGCGCATCCGCGCATTGAGGAAGACTGTATGGCATCGGTAATGGCAAATATTCCCGCGCTCAAGGATCTGCATCAGRATCTCAAGCGACGCATGGAGAAGTCGGTGGAGGAATTCCGCGCCCATCTCCTTGGTGTTCGCACCGGACGGGCCAGCGTGCACATGCTCGACAACATCCGCGTGGACTACTACGGCAGCGAGATGCCCATCAATCAGCTTGCGCAGATCAACACGCCGGAGCCGCAGCTCATTGTGGTGCAGCCATTCGATCTTGGTGTCGTTGGCCTGATCGAAAAGGCCATCCGTATGGGCGGTCAGGGATTCAATCCGATGCACGACGGCAAGATCATCCGTGTGCCGATTCCGCCGATGACCGAAGATCGCCGCAAAGAGGCGGTCAAGCAGCTCTCCTCCACGGTTGAGGACCACAAGACCGCGATCCGCAACATCCGCCGCGACGGCAACGATCAGATCAAGAAGGCCGGCAAGGATAAGGCGATCTCGGCTGACGACGAGAAGCGCGCCACCGAAGAGGTGCAGCAGTTGACCGATGCGGAGATCAAACGCATCGACGAGCTCTTCAAGGCGAAGGAAAAAGAGATTCTCACCATCTGATCTGGCGCAAGCCTGTCACGGAGAGCGGGGACCCTACGGGGTCCCCGCTTGCATTTAACCGTGACGCTTCATCAGGACAGCCTCGGCGGCTTTCAGATCGGTCTCCGTATCGACGCCGATGGTGTCGAAGTGGACCGGCTCGACGTAGAGCGCGAAGCCATTTTCGAGCAGGCGTAGCTGTTCCAGGCGTTCAGTCTGTTCCAGTGCGGAAGGGCCGAGTTCGGTGAAACGCTCCAGGGTCTGCCGGCGGTATGCATAGAGTCCGATGTGCTTCCAATAGGGCACATCGCCGATGCGGTCGCGGTGGTAGGGAATGGTAGCGCGAGAGAAATAGAGAGCGCGGCCGTCGAGGGCGGTAACTACTTTCACGGCGTTGGGATTGTGGATATTCTCCGGCGTGCACAGCGTCTTGATGGTGGTGACGTCGACGTCGGGTTTATTGAAGGGCGCCAGCAGGGCATCGATGTGCTCCGGCTTGAGCAGCGGCTCATCGCCCTGGATGTTGACGTAGATATCGGCCGAGTGATGCCGGGCCACCTCGCGAACGCGGTCGGTGCCACTGGGCAGGTCAGAGGCGGTCATGGCGACGGGCCATCCGTTCTGGCGGCACAGGGCTGCGACCTCTTCGGCATCGGTAGCGACGATCAGGTCGTCGAGCCCGGGGCAGGCTTTCGCCGCTTCATAGACCCACGCCAGCATGGGCCTGCCGGCGATAGGGAGCAGAACTTTACGTGGGAGCCGTGTGGATGCGAGGCGCGCAGGAATGACGCCAAGGACGTGTGGTTTGGTGGACATCGGGATGCAGGTTTCCGTTCGCGGCGTTTTGCCGTAAAATGAAGTTTAGCTGGTTGCGCCACCTTGGTGCGTCAGTTCCTTCCACGCGCCGGCGGTGTAGCTCAGATGGTTAGAGCGACGGACTCATAACCCGTAGGTCGACAGTTCGATTCTGTCCACCGCCACCAATCACTTCAACACTTAGGCTGACGATTTCCGTCGTTTGGATTTTCGCGCGGGTCCATTTGGGTCCAATTAGGTAAAAGGGATGCAATGCTGCGCTGCGCCTCCATCCTTTCCGACGAAACGGACTGAGCATAAGTGCCCAAGGTCATCGTTGGAGAAGCATGGCGAAGGATCTCTTGCGTCGTTCGGATACTGGTGCCGCCTGAGACAAGTAACGACGCAGTTGATCTCCGGAAGCTATGCCATCCGAACTCTTTCATGATTCCGGCTTTAAGAGCTGCCGGCCGGATTCGTTTGTCTTCGGTTCCCCTACGATCTTGTTGACCCAGCATCGAACGATGTTGATCTGCTTTTTTTCAAAATCAATATCGCTCCATTTCAGCCCAATCAGCTCTCCTCTGCGGAGACCGGTCACGACCGCGGTAAACACGAGTGTGAAACATGGCTCCGGATGTGTCCATAGTTCCCTCAAGAGATCGCAAATCTCTGTGAGTTCGAGCATCACTGGGGTGAACATCCGCTTGCGCGTCTGTCTCACAGAGGCAATCGGATTGATGAAGGTGTATTCGTACCGAATAGCATGGCGAAAGACCATGCCGAAGACAGCGCGAGCGTGTGCTTTGGTTGCCGGAGCTCCAGAGATCTCGGCGAGCCAACGCTCGACCATCACTGCTTTCACTTCGGTTAAAGCGAAACTCCCCCAATCGGGGCAGGATGATGTTGTCTAAGTAGCCAATGTAAGTTGTCTTGGTCCGATGGGTTCGATTGCCGTTTTAGGTGGAGAACATTATGGATGCTGTTGGAAGCTCCGGTGGCCTTGTACTGGCCCGTCTGGTTGTTCTTCCATGGGCTCCCCGCTTGCTACTGGCAGCATAACTGCATATAGAGGCTGTTGATACGGGACAAGTGCCACGGGGAGCTATACGGCAGCTCGTGCCGTAAGAGCCGCTCCTCTCTCCTCTCAGCATCGTTCCCAAGGTCTACAGACCTCGGTAACTACCTGATTTACTATCCTTTACAAGCTCAAGCGCTACAATCGCGGAAGGTTTGACTCCTCTCCGCTTTCTACAAGTGGGCCACCCGCCCTTCGACAACAACAACAACCGTATTAGGAGACGACACGATGAGCACAACAGTACCGAAACGGATTGAACTCGATTCCTCTGAGGCCCCAGCCTCCAAGACGAAGATCCTTGCTGAAGGCGAAGCGCAAACCCTGGATTCAAGCTATTGTTGGGTTGCGAACGACACGAACAACTCCTACATTGTGTTTATGCGCCACGACGATAACTATATAGCGCAGATCTGGGGGCAGCCACCAGGCATGACGATGGGCATTCCGCCGAGCTGGAAGGTAGACATTATGGCCTGCGATGGCAACGATTTCTATTGGGGTGACACCGATGGAGGTTATACGTATGGTGCCGACTGGCAATTGACAACACAGGCCGGCCGTACCTTTTACTGCAGCAAGATGTCCTACTGATCTGCGGGGGGGGGCGGATTCTATGACATCTTGAGTCGGCTTCAGTCTGGCTCTTACGGGGGGAACGGCAGTAATGCCGTTCCCTCACCCGGCTCGTATGAGACGCATCTGAACTTCTTACTAATTGGAAAACTGATAATCATTCAGGTCTTGGTAAAGGCTTCGGCCGTCGGCGCTCACAAAGACTCTATAGAAGG
>NZ_JBFRCY010000137.1:0-7594 GCF_052113305.1 Terriglobus sp. YAF25 | reverse complement strand
CACTATGAGCGTGAGCCCCTGGTCATGGAAGGCGGCACGACGTTCTTCTTCGTCACCGGAGGCATCGAAGAAGCGCTGCAACGCGCAAAGGCCGTCGCAAAGGACAAGGACGTAAAGATTGGCGGAGGCGTTTCGACGGTGCGCGAGTACTTGCGCGCCGGGCACGTCGACTCGATTCATCTTGCGGTATCGCCTGTCTTCCTCGGCAAAGGCGAACCACTCTTCCTCGGCATCGATCTACCGTCGCTGGGCTTCTCTATAACGGAGAAGGTCRTCACCGAGAAGGCGACGCACATCGTCCTGGAGAAGCAATAATTTTCCCTCCTCAGACACTGGGTGCCCCATCCATCGCATCGCGATGGGTGGGACGTTCGGGGTCCCGGCGAACTTGATTCCCTGGAGTGACGATTCGAGCTGCGTTCGAATCGCTTTTTTGTTTGTCATTTCGTAGCGACCAACGGGGAGCGGAGAAATCTGCTTCTCTATCCGTGCTCTAAAAAGCGGTCGCGCATAGCGAGATACCCCACGCTAGAGCATTTCTCCTGTAGGTGTAGTGTAGGGATTCGTTATCTATGGGCGTTTTCCATAATGAAAACGCCGCTGCACTCCACTTCCGGGCTACCCAGCAACAGGAGAAATGCTCTAAGGCCCAGCGAACGAGTTCGCCGGGGGGACCCACCCTTCGCGATAAAACCGCGAAGAATGGGGCAACAACGAGGCTCTCCAGAGCTCGATACGGCCACTAATGATGCTTAAAAAACTGAATCGCACGCTCATGCTTTTCCGCTGCTTCGCGGCTTGAAAACGTGCCCAGATTTTTACGCTTGCCCGTCTTCTTATCGGCGTGGCGGCTGTAGATACGGAATTCGCCGGATTTGAGTTTACGGATCATGACGGCGTTGGATGCAGCGCGCCCTCGCAAAGGAAGCTTTCCGGACAAAGCGCAAAAATGAAGAACGCTCCCCGAAAGGAGCGTTCTCGCAGTACCGCTTGAGCCGTTACTGAATCTGCACCAGCTCGCCATGACCTGCCGGAGCACCCGGGCTGGTCTGGCTGGTCTGCGGAGAGCGCCAGTGGTCGATGTAGCTGACCTGATGCACGCAGCTGATGGTGCAGCCCGGGCTGCAGGTCTTCTCTGTCAGGAACTCGCGCTTTACATCCGCGGTGGTGTACTGCGACAGCGGAGTCGCGGGGAAACCGCGCTGCTGGCTGCAGTAATGCACTAGGCCGTTCTCGCAGACGTAGAGATAACGTCCGCCGGCGCGGCAGCGCCAATCGTTGGTTTCGCCGTTTGCGATGGCTTCCTGGAAATGGTTGAAGCGCGAGTAGCTGCGGCGCGTCAGCTTACGGACCGCGTCCCACACCTTGCGCTCTTCTCCGCCCAGCGGCTTCAACTGTCCGTCGCCGTCATGGATGATGCCGATGGTCGAGCTGAAACCAAGTCCCAGGGCACGCTGCGATATGGTGTAGGCATCCTGCGGATTCTGAATGCCGCCGCCGACCACGGAGTTGATGTTCACGTGGAAGTCGGCATGCTCCGCCAGCCACACCAGGCGCTGATCCAGCACCTTGAGCGACTTCTTGGAGACGTCGTCGGGCATGACGTTGTCGATCGAGATCTGCATGTGATCCAGACCTGCCTTGTTCAGGCGCTGGATGCGCTCGGCGTTCAGCAGGTAGCCGTTGGTGATCATGCCGGCGATGGCGCCGGTCTTGCGGATACGCGCGATGATCTGGTCCAGCTCCGGGTGCAGCAGCGGCTCACCGCCGGAGATGGTAATCACCGAGGTGCCCAGGCGGCCGAGGTCGTCGATACGGCGCAGCATCTCGTCCAGCGGTACCGGCTTCGAGTGATCGTCGTACTCGTTGCAGTAGGCACAGGCCAGATTACAGCGGCGCATGGGCACAATCTGCGCCATGTACGGATGGCCGGTGGAGAGCAGCGCATGGGCAATAGAGCCCAGCTCGCGCACACGGCGCACAGCGCCCCTTACGCGGCGGCGGAGCGGCATGGGCCGCGGATTCTTCTGCGTGGCGGACTGTGTCATGGTGACCTCCTCTATTTTACCCTTTGGCCTCCCCCTAGAGACTCTTTTGGGTTCTCCGTAAGCTCTTTGGTGCTCCCCGGAGGCAAATCCGATGGCATACTGAAACCACCCATTCACAATCTGTACCGGGTCATCTGTGATCTCTTCCGTGTGAGGAATCGCTTTATGAAGAAGACCTTCGCGCTCTTGGCCGCGGCTGCCGTCGCCGTTCCCCTCGTTGCTCTGCTTGCCCAGGGGTATGGCGGCTCACCCATCTGGTGGGAGGCCAATACCGGCGAAAAGATGCCGCTGGCGGCCCTCTTTCGCGACTCCTCCGGCGACATTCTGGTCTACAACACCGGCGGCACGATGGGTACCCGCGACCACGCTTTCTTCTCCAAACTGGGGAACAACGACCGCGCCTGCATCACCTGCCACCAGCCCTCGGCTGCAATGAGCGTGAACCTCGAACGGCTGAACGAGCGCTGGCTGCAGACCCACGGGACCGATGCCGTCTTTGCAGCAGTCGACGGATCGAACTGCCCCATCCTGCCGCAGAAAGAAAAGAGCTCGCACTCGCTACTGCTGGAGCACGGTCTCTTCCGTATCTATGAGCCTTGGCCGGCCCCCGGCGTAAAGCCGGAGTTCACCATCGAAGTCCTGCGCGATCCCACCGGATGCAACACCGACACGGTCTATGGCCTGAAGTCGGCCCGGCCGACCATCTCCGTCTACCGCCGCCCTCGCATCGTGGGCAACTTCCGCTTCCTGACCGGAGGAGCCTTTACCGCCGACAGCCGTGCGGCAACGCTGGAGCAGCAGGCCATCGATGCCGTCCGCATGCACGAGCAGGGCAGCGGCAATCTTTCCCCAGAAGACCTGCACCAGATCGTCGAGTTTGAAGAGCAGCTCTTTGTCGCCCAAAGCCGGGACGAGACCGGCGGCGACCTCACCGAAGTCGGCTCTGCCGATGTCCTCGGACCCTGGACAATGAGCCGGACCCGCCCGGACGATCTGCACGCCGTCGCCGACCGCAACCTCGCCCGTTTCCTGGCCGTCGACGACTGGCCTTACCGCCGTCCGGAGAGCACGACTCCCCGCGATGTCTTCCGCGAGTCAGTCCTGCGCGGCAGCCGCATCTTCTCCACACGCACCTTCCACATCGGTGAAACCGCCAACCTGGAACACGTAGGCGGGCACAAGGTGATGGACGGCACCTGCGCCACCTGCCACAACGAGCGCTTTACTGGAGTCAGCAACCAGGGAGCATGGGCCGACATCGGCACCAGCATCAAGGGATGGATCGGCGATCGCCCGGAGCTACCGCTCTTCAAGATCACCTGCAACGCCGACGCCACACCGCATCCGTACCTCGGTCGCGTGATCTACACCAACGATCCCGGACGCGCACTGGTCACCGGCAAGTGCGCGGATGTCGGCTCCTTCGTCATGCAGCAACTCCGTGGCCTGCCGGCGCGTGCGCCGTACTTCACCGCGGGTACGGCGAAGAACCTGCACGAGGTCGTCGATTTCTACGACAAGCGCTTCAGTGCTCACTTCACTGAGCAGGAAAAACAGGATCTGGTGAACTTCATGTCAGTGTTGTAGAAAACTCTAACGAGATGCAGCAGATGTTCGCGCTGGCTTACGTGAAGGCTTCGCAGGCTTTTTCGTTGTCTTGAGTTCGGAGATCATCCATTCCCGCAGATGTGCGTTCAGGCGGGTCTGGTATCCCCGCCCCTGAGACTTCAGCCAGAAAACAACATCGGAGTCGATGCGAACCGTTACAGGCTCTTTCACTGGCCGATAAAAGCGGCCGCGTTCCCCCTTACGAAACATCTCGTCAGTCCATTCAGGGATATCGGACGTATCCACGTTGCGGTTACGTAACGCTTCAAGTTCGCGGACCTGCGCCGGAGTCAGCGGTGTGCCAGGAACTCGTTCATATCGAACGGTACGATTGGATTCAGACATCTTCTGATTTCGCGTCGACATATCGCTTTTTCTCTCCTTTCGTCGCCTCTCGCGCCGAGATAATCCGAATAACTTCTTCGCCATCTTTTTCGCGAATGGTATGGACCACCAATACGATGTAGTGACCCAGTACAAAGCCAATGGTCTGCCATCGCTCCTCGCCGTCTACGATCCGATCCTGTTCCGATATTGCATCAGGATCGTCAAAAACTGCGGCAGCCGTCGCAAAACTTAACCCATGCTTTTTGCGATTGCTCTGTTCTTTCTCAGCGTCCCATTCGAATAGCATCGGAGCAATTTGTACATACACGACTGTACAACAAAAGGCAGCGTTGAGGCTGCCTTTTGTTGTACTACTGACAAAATGTTTTACAGAGCAAACTGAAAAAGCATAGCGTGGCGGCGGTCCTGATCGTCGTCCATCTCACCCTTCTTCTTATCCTCGAGATGGACCGTCAGGGTCTGCTCCCGCTTCTCGCGCAGGATGGTCACGGAAACCGGCTTGGACTTGCCATCATGCAACGCGCGCAGCCAATCATTGCGTGTAGCCACGGCAACGCCGTTGACCTTCAGCACCACATCTCCCGCCCTCATGCCGGAGCGTTCGGCAGCGCTGTTGGGTTCAACATTCCGCACCAGCAAACCCTTGCCATTCGGAGATCCAAAGAACTCGGCGAGCTGCGGCTCCATGGGATCAAGCGTGACGCCGATACGCGGCAGGCCAAAGATTACCGAAGGGCTGGGAAGCAGCTTGTCGCCGAGGCGAGCGATGGAGCTCTCCTCGCGGCGCGAGGAACCGGCGCCGTCGATCGCGGGGTCCGGAACCACGAAGTGCTGACTCCAGGCCTTGCGCTCGATCTCGCTGCGATTCGCCAGCGTTACCTGGTAGGTCTGCTGCTGGCCGTCGCGGCTGACCACAAGACCGATCCTGCGGCCCGGGGACGACTCGTGCAAGATGCGGCGCAACTGATCTTCGTTCTCGATCGCCTGCCCGTCCATCTGCAGAATGACGTCGTGCTCCCGCAGACCTGCCTTGCAGGCCGGGCCGTCATGGTCAATCATGACAACCTCGACACCACGGCCATCTTTCAGTTTCAAAGATGAGATCTGGTCCTGCGAAAGATCACGGAAGTCCACGCCGAGATAGCCCTGCGCGGAGCGGTTTCCCGCAGCCAGCACGAGGCGCCATGGGGCCTGGTCGCTCCACTCCTGCGCGTGGGCTGCGGCTGTGCAGAGGCCGGTCGCCAGGGCAACGGCAACGATCGTCAGGCGAGAGATTCTATGCGCCGGAGAGTACTTCATGGCAGTACAAACTTCTTCCTCACACCAGTTCGACGAGACGGATGGCGTACTCGTCATCATCGGGGATTACTGGATCTGGCTGACGCTCTCAAGAGCGTTCATGGATGCGTTCCGTATATACGGATTGTCGTCCGTAGTGGATACCGTGTGCAAGACCTGTCGTACGGAGGAATCTGCCTGCACTGGCTCCAGCATATTGATGGCCTGCATGCGGACGTCGGGGTCGTGGTCGTTCATGATCGACTCCAGCACCGCATCGCGGACCCGCTGGTCGGTGGCCAGGTAACGCTGCAGCCCGTGGAGGGCGTTCATGCGGACCTTGCTGTCCTGGTCGTACCGCAGGCTGACCAGCAGGGTGTCGCGGACAGTCGATCCCGGCTTACCGGATTTCTGATCACTGTCCTCGTCACAGATGTGACCGGCCTTGCATCCCTCGGCCAGCAGCGCAATGGAGGAGTCGCGAACGTCGTTGCTGATGCCGTTCTTCGCGCCCATCAGAAGCAACTGCTTGATCTGCGGATCGTCCAGAGTACCCTGCGCCGTCTCCGGCACAACCCGGTTGTAGTTGACCTGCACCTGCTTGGAGTCGGGTGTCTGAACAATAGAGCTGATATTGGCGATGGTGGAGTCGGCCGAATGCTGCATCAACACCGGCGGAGTGGCCTTGGGAACGTGCGCCGCCTGGTAGCTGCTGATGGCCGAGCCACCAACAAACCCCGCACCCACCAGCAAGACAGCCAGCGCCGGAGCTGCCTGCACATGATGCAGACTGCCCATGACCAGAATCCGCAGACGTGCCAGAAGGCCCGGGGCAGGTTCAGCGTCCAGGGCCTCATCCAACTTTACGCGTGCCTGTGCCAGCAGGTTGGGTGAGGGCTCGGCAAGCTCAAAGGCGGCGAGCGTATCCTGCATCGCCGTCAACGACTCAAGTTCCTGCCTGCAGACCTCACAGCCTGCGAGATGCTCATCCAGTTCCGGGATTCTGTCGTCTGCCAACTCGCCATATGCGAGCAGGACGACCTCGAGTTGTGCCGATTCGCACTTCATTGCGTTCTACCTCTACCAGCCTCAAAATCTTTACTGCTCAACTGCTTTTCTGCGGATCGTCTCAATGGCTCAACCGTGCGTCCGCTTGGGTACCGCAAACTTCCCGTTCTAAGTCCGAAGCTCGGCCAGATTCAACCGCAGCTTTCGGGTAGCACGGAAGAGCGTGTTCTTTGCCGTCTCTTCCGTGGTATTCAACATCTCTCCGATCGTCCGGAGCTTCAAACCCTGGTAATGCTTCAACTCAAACACCATGCGCTCGCGCGGCGTCAGCTTGGTCAGTGCAGCCATAATCCGCTCGCCCATATCCTTGCGCTCCAACTCCCGTGCCGGATTCGCCATCGCACGTTCGTCGGAGACATTCGCCATCAGGTCCATCTCCTCCCCGGCGGCATCCAGCACCGTCGCCGGATCTTCCCGGCGGCTCTTCCGCCGGCGCAAAGCGTCCAGGCRGAGATTCGTCGCGATGCGATACAGCCAGGTATAGAACGAACTGTCGAAGCGGAAGTTATGGATGTGCCGGTAGGCCTTCAAAAACGCTTCCTGATGCACATCCTGCGCATCCTGCTCGTTCCCAAGCATGTGCAGCGCCAGCCGCAACACCGCCTGGTCATACCGGCGGACAAGCTGATCGAAGCTGGCGCGGTCACCCCTTTGCGCCGCCCGAATCAGATCGTCGTCCTCAGCGCGTTGCTGCGCACGGGCATCCATCTGGGCCTGTGTCAGCCGACCGCTGTTTCGTGCCGCCCGGGTTGCAGCCGCCTTTGCCATGGCTGCGGATGATTCTACCCGGCGGAGCCCGATACTGGCTCCCATACCGCTTCCCATCGGAGAAACGACGTTTGCACCTAAAACTTCTGTTCGCATCTATCTCTGACTCCGGAGTCAGGAAATCAATCTCATTCAGATAGACCGTGGCGTACAGGAAACGTAAGCAGAGGGAGACGGCGGATGGCCAATCACCGGCCGAGATGCGGCCTAGTCCTTGATAACGATTATCAAATTCACCTGCGTTTCAAGGGGAAAACCGTACCTCAGCGGCTGAAGCCGCTTATCTTCCTGCTTGGTTCGGCACGGCTGAAGCCGTGCCCTTAACAAGGTACAGACCGGGCAGATGGGTAACAGATTAGACCGGGGACATAGGTAACACTTTCGCGAGGTCGAGCGGAGGCGTGTAGAAGTCTGGCATGCCTTGGAGAGCGAGCGGAGTGTTGGAAGAGCGTGCCCGGTTTGCAGTGGAGTGGGAG
>NZ_JBFRCY010000136.1:0-15307 GCF_052113305.1 Terriglobus sp. YAF25 | reverse complement strand
GGGTGAACAGACTGKAGGCACGGCGGCGATCTTCAGCGAGAAAGCTACCCAGGACCTGGGGCAGCGAGGACATGGACAGGACCTCGGCGAAGCCAGTCTTTTCGGTGACATCCTTCGTCGCGGCGTCCATCTTGATGCCGGTGTACTTTTCGGTCACGAGGTTACGGGCCGGCAGGAAGAGCACTTCGCGATAGCTGTGCTCGGGAATCTGTGTTCCGAGCCGGTCGACGGAACCCGGCCCCGCACTGATGATGAGGAGGGCCGCACCGGGCTCGTTCCAGCCGGAGAGGTAGTAGAAGTCCTCATCCTGCCGGTACGGCATAAAGTCCAGTTGCGGTTCTTCGGCGGCGAAGAGCAGAGTCGCGCCGCCCTTCAGCTTCTCGGCGAGAGCGATGCGGCGCTGACGATACTCGGACTGGGGAACGGCGTCCAGAGCGTGAGCGACAGTGGCGGCAAGCAGAAGGAACAGGGCAGCAAGATGCGGCTTACGCATAGGTCTAATAATCCATGAAGATTGAAGCGTCAGTGAGCGAGGTGGTACATCAACGTGCGTGAAAACAGCGATAGAGAGAAATCCTGCTAGAGCATTTTTCCTGTAGGTGTAGTGTAGGGCTTCTACATCTATGGGCGTTTTCCGCAATGAAAACGCCGCTGCTCGCCCCTTCCGGGATACCTAGTAACAGGAAAAATGCTCTAAATGCCCACTGGATACGGCTTTTCGTGTATTTCTGTGCTGCTGCCGGCTGCCAGCCTGTCGAAACGCCCTTGAAGCAGGCTGAGCAGACCCGTGTACCAGTAACCCAGAACGAAGAGCAGGAGGAAGGGCACGGTGAAGTAGTTTTCGCTTTCGAAGGCGTACCAGACGGTGAAGGCGAAGTAGCATCCGAGCGCCAGCTCGATCCACGGAATAATGCCGAGGCGCTTGCGGTACTTCTGTGCCTTGTTCTTCTCGCCCTTCTTCTGGACGCGGTACTTCGGGGTGCGGGCAAAGGCCGACTTCATGCCGAAGAGAGCTTCCATCACTGCCTTGGTGTTGGTGATGGTGAGGCCGACGCCGAGCGCCATCAGGAAGGGCAGATAGAGGAAGGTGCGGTACCAGGTCTTGGGGAAGAGTTCCTTCTGGCTGACCAGATAGAAGCTGGAGATCGAGAAGGTGCTGGCCATGAACAGGGGGAAGTCGATGAGCAGCATCTGAATATAGCCCTGCCAGCTACGGATGATCATGGCGGGCATCAGCAGCGTGGAAAGGATGATCATCAGCGGATAGCTGATGTTGGCCGTCAGGTGATACCAGGCTTCCAGCTTGGTGTGGAAGGGCGCGTCTGACTTGAGAACGCGCGGAAGAATCTTCTTGCCGGTCTGGATGAGGCCTTTGGCCCAGCGTGCCTGCTGCGTCTTGAAGGCAGTCATCTCAATGGGGAGCTCGGCGGGGCACTCAACATCCTGCAGGTACTTGAAGTGCCAGCCCTTCAACTGGGCGCGGTAGCTGAGGTCGGTGTCTTCCGTGAGTGTGTCGTGCTGCCAGCCACCGGCCTCGTCGATGGCGGTACGGCGCCACATGCCGGCGGTGCCGTTGAAGTTGAAGAACACGTTGGCGCGATGGCGGCCGCCGTGCTCCAGAACGAAGTGACCGTCGAGCAGAATGGCTTCCACCTGGGTGAGGAAGCTGTAGTTGCGGTTCAGGTGGGTCCAGCGGGTCTGCACCATGCCGACATTGGGTTCGGCGAAGTGGTGGATCACCTTCATCAACCAGTCGCTCGGGGGAACGAAGTCGGCGTCGAAGATCGCGATCAGTTCGCCCTTGGCAGTCTTCAGGCCGGCATCGAGTGCACCGGCCTTGAAGCCATAGCGATTCTCGCGGTGATGGAAGCCGATGGGCTGCGGTGGCATCCCTGGGAACCCCTCGGCATAGCGGCGGACAATCTGCTCGGCGACCTCTTTGGTCTCGTCGGTGGAGTCGTCCAGAAGCTGGATCTCGAAGCGGTCGCGAGGGTAATCCAGCTTGCAGCAAGCGTCGATCAGGCGGTCAATGACGTATTGCTCATTGAAAGTGGGGAGCTGGATGGTGACGAAAGGGAGCTCGTCTTCGGGGAACCGCGATGGGGGCTCGCTCGATTTAGCAGCGTTCTTACGGTGCTTGTAATAGAGATAAACGAGCTGATAGCGGTGGATGCCATAGAAGGCGTGTCGGTGATAGCCGGCATGAAGGTGGGTGCAGATTAGAGCATTTTCCCTGTTGCCGGGTATCCCGAAAATGGCGTGCCGCGGCGTTTTCATTGCGGAAAACGCCCCATTGATGCTGAATCCCTACATTACACCTACAGGAAAAATGCTCTAGTTCAGAAACATGGTCTGGTAGAGAGTGTCGCGCTGAACCGGGCGGAAACCGGCGTCGCGGATGATGCGGCGAAGTTCCTCTTCGGTGGTGCAGTTGGCCGTTCCAGCGGCCTTCACTACATTTTCTTCCAGCATGACGGAACCGACGTCATTTCCACCAAAGCGCAGGCCCATCTGCAGGACCTTCAGGCCCTGTGTGACCCAGCTCGACTGCACATTTTCGATGTTATCCAGGAACATGCGGCTGATGGCGAGCGTCTTCAGGTATTCGACCGAGGTGGCTTCGTCCCAACCCCGGCCGCCGAGAGCGGTGTTCTTCGGCTGGAAGCTCCAGGGGATGAAGGCGGTGAATCCACCGGTCTCTTCCTGCAGGCGGCGCACGACCTCAAAGTGGTTCACACGCTGTTCAAAGGTCTCGCCGACACCGAACATCATGGTGGCGGTGGTGCGCATGCCGAGCTCATGGGCAGTACGGTGGACGCTGACCCAGTCCTCAGTCCTGCACTTCAGGCGGGCGATGCGGTGGCGCACCTCATCGTCGAGAATCTCAGCGCCGCCGCCGGGGATGGACTGCAGGCCGGCATCGCGCAGCCGCATGATGGTGTCGCGCAGAGATAGCTCAGAGTATTCGGCGATGGCCAGAATTTCGCTGGCGGAGAGACAGTGGAGCCAGATCTGGGGAAAGCGCTCCTTGATGCCGCGGAACAGTGACTCAAACCATTCGATCTTCAGGTCGGGGTGAATGCCGCCCTGCATCAGTACACCGGTGCCGCCCATCTCCACGGTTTCTGCGATCTTCTGGTAGATGGTCTCGAAGTCGAGGATGTAGCCCTCGCTGGCGAGTTTGCCCTTCAGGGGCCGGTAGAAGGCGCAGAAGGTGCAATATTCCGTGCAGAAGTTGGTGTAGTTGATATTGCGGTCGATGATGTAGCTCACGATGCCGTGAGGATGCAGCTTGCGGCGTACGGCGTCGGCTTCCATCCCGATGCCGATCAGATCGTCCGAGCGGAAGCATTCCAGGGCTTGTTCGCGAGTGATTCCCATATCTCGTTAAGGATAGAGCATTTTTCCTGTAGGTGTAGTCAAGAGCCTCTGCATCGATGGGCGTTTTCCGCAATGAAAACGCCGCTGCGCGCCATTTTCGGGATGCCCAGCAACAGGAAAAATGCTCTAACGCAGCGGTGGGCAGAGCGCGGGTCTGTTGGACGGGGCTGCCAAGCCAGATTTTTGCCGAATGATAACCGAACGCCCGCTGGCGCGTCTCAGCAGGAGCCTGCTAGGCTTTTCCCGCGGAAAAAGGAGACCTCGTAATGAAGTGTACCCAGATTGCAGTCATGTTGATGGTGCTCGGCGGTGTTGCCGTGGCACAGGGCCCGCCACAGGACGCGAACCGTAAAGTAGAGCATGGTGGTATCTTCGTGCCCGGATGGAAGGGCGTGGTCGATGATCTCTCCGCAAAGCGCGGCGAGACGATTGAAAACTCACGGCTGGCGATGGACGGCAAGAACCTGCATGTGACGACCGGACCGGCGACGACCTACTGGAACGTGTCCGATATGGCCAAGGGCGATTACACCGTCTCGGCGACCTTCCGGGAGCCGCACTACATGAACCTGAACGACCATCCCCATCCCTACGGCATCGTGATCGGCGCCAATGACATGGGGACGGAGAACCAGAGCTTCCTCTATTGCGCGGCCTATGGCAGTGGAAAGTTCATCGTGCGCGGCATGGGGCCGGGACCGTTCCAGATGAACGGACGCACCGGACAGGAGAATGAGGCTGTTCACAAGGCTGCCGCTAAGGACGCCGAGGTAGTGCAGCAGATCTCCATGCAGGTCAAAGGCGACACTGTGAGCTGCAGCATCAACGGCACGCAGGTCTGGTCGGCGAGCAAGACCGATGTAATGGCCTCCGGCAAGCTGAAGTCGACGGACGGATCCTATGGCATCCGCTCGGCACACAACACCGAAGTAGAAGTCATCGATCTGAAACTGTCGAAGTAAGCGGTGGTRTTGCACACAAACACCCGGCATTGTGCCGGGTGTTTGTTTTTGAACGCGTATCGACAATTCGCGTGAAGAACGCGGAAGAAAGCAGATTTCTCCGCTGCTCTTCACCCCAGGCGGCAACGCCGGCCTGGGGCTCCGTGCGCTCCGAAACGACAAAACAAAAACTGCAATGCAGTGCCGCACAGAAGACCTGTGATGTAGATCACAGCTTGGGATGAATGCCGGACGGGAAGATGTCTCTTGAGGAGGGCATCTCTCTATGGTCCCGGTATGCAGAAACACAGTAGCGTCATGGGCTATGCATCCGTGCAGCGGTCACTGCCCGGGTTACGGTTCTCGTGAGGGATGTCCTCCATTGATTGTGATTGCCGTCCAGCAGCAGACAGCAAAGCCTTCCGTGGAGGGGAGCAGACAATGAGCACCGCGGTCGTGAGCCCGGATATTGTGCAGGAGCAAGAGGCTCGCTCACAGCGAGTCAACTATTTGAATGCAACTCATGGACTGAAGAGCTGGCTACTCACAAGCGACCATAAGCGCATCGCCTTGTTGTACCTGATGGGTGTCAGTTTCTTCTTCCTGGTGGGCGGCCTTCTGGCGATGGCCCTTCGCATGGAGCTGCTGACGCCGGACGCCGACATGATGGCCATGGATACCTACAACAAGGTGTTCACCATGCATGGCGTGGTGATGGTGTTTTTTGTTCTGATTCCGGCGGTTCCTGCCGTGATCGGCAACTTCGTTCTGCCAATGATGCTGGGAGCACGCGATCTGGCGTTTCCGAAGATCAATTTGCTGAGCTGGTATCTCTACGTGATTGCGGGCCTGCTGCTGGTAGTCACGGTAGTGAACGGCGGCGTGGATACGGGATGGACCTTCACCGCTCCGCTCAGTACACGCTTCGTCAATACGAACGTCATCACCGCTGGACTCGCAGCGTTTGTGGCTGGGTTTTCATCCATCCTGACCGGGCTGAACTTCATCGTCACCATTCACCGCATGCGTGCGCCGGGGTTGACGTGGTTTCGCTTGCCGTTGTTCGTTTGGGCGAACTATGCGGCGGCGATCATCATGATCCTCGGCACACCGGTGGTGAGCGTGACCATCGTGATGGTGGCGGTGGAGCGCATCTTTCACTTCGGCTTCTTCGATCCAACGTTGGGTGGTGATCCGCTGCTCTTTCAGCACCTGTTCTGGTTCTACTCGCATCCGGCCGTGTACGTGATGTTGCTGCCGTCGATGGGCGTGATCAGCGAGATCATCGCATGCTTCAGCCGTAAGCGCATCTTTGGATATACCGCAGTAGCCTTCAGTTCTGTATCGATCGCGGTCTTCGGCTTCTTCGTGTGGGAGCACCACATGTTCATCATGGGCGTGAGCCAGTATTCGGCGATGGTCTTCAGCCTGCTGACCATGCTGGTGGCGGTGCCTTCAGCGATCAAGACCTTCAACTGGGCGACAACACTCTATAAGGGATCGATCGATTTCTCGGCGCCGATGATCTACGCCCTTGGATTTATCGGGTTGTTTGTCATTGGTGGATGCACGGGAATCTTCCTCGGCAATCTGGGCACGGATATCCATCTGACCGAGACSTACTTCRTCGTRGCGCACTTCCACTTCGTGATGGTCGGCGCCGTCATTATGGGGTATCTCGGCGGGCTGCATTTCTGGTGGCCGAAGATTACGGGCCGCATGTACCCGGAGATGCCGGCCAAAGTGGCGGCAGCGCTGGTCTTTATCGGCTTCTTCTTTACCTTCGGACCGCAGTTCATCCTTGGTCACCTGGGTATGCCGCGCCGCTACGCGATGTATCCGGCGGAGTGGCAGGTGCTGAATGTGATGTCGACCGCGGGCGCCACGGTGATGGGCGCGGGTTACATGCTGGCGGCGGTGTATCTGATCTGGAGCATGAAGTGGGGTAGAGTGGCCGGCGACAATCCATGGCGCGCGTATGGCCTGGAGTGGCAGACGCACTCTCCTCCGCTAACGGAGAACTTCCTTGAGACCCCGATTGTCACCACGGAGGCATACGACTACGCCTGGATGGACGGGCTGAAGAACGAGACAGAGAACGTTTAGAGCATTTTCCCCATTGTCGGGTATCCCGGAAGGGGCGTGCAGTGGCGTTTTTGTTGCGGAAAACGCTCATAGGAGGCGGAAGCCCTACATTGCACCCACACCCACAGGGAAATGCTCCAGGTTTGCGGCAGCGGCTGGGCCAATTGATTGCAGGGCCCGGCCGCTCTTTTTTATTCGGTAAGTGCAGCGAGTCGATCAGGCCGTGGAATCTCAAGAAACGCACCGCGTCGATGAATAAGGCCTTCGCGTTCGAAGCGGGCCAGCAGGCGAGAGGTAGTTTCGCGCGTAATTCCAGCCATCGAACCCAGCTCTTCGTGTGTGAGTGTCATAGCAAAACGTGCCGGAGCGCTAAGGTCGCGGGGGTGCGCCCATTCAATCAGCGTATTTGCGAGACGTGCCGCGGCCGAGCCTGAGAGAGCAAGGCGGCGTGCCGAGATAAGCGCCTGTTGATACTCTGCTGCCGCTTCATTGGCGCAGTTCTGGCTTACCTGTGCGTGACTGTGCATGAACTCCAGGAACGCTGCCTGCGGAATGCGCTTCAAGCGGCAGGGCTCAAGACTTTCGGCCGAGGCTTCATACGGAACATTGCGCAGCACCGCAGCAAGGCCGATCACGTCGCCGGCACCGGCAATGCGGAGTAGAAGCGAGTGGCCGCTCTCAGAGGAGACAACAACCTTCAGACGGCCGGCGCACACGACGTACAGATTGCGCGGCTTGCTCTCTTCTTCGACGACGACGGTGCGAGGTTCGACGTCAATCTGTTGRCCGAGCGTATCCAGCCTTTCCAGGGCATCGGGGTCCAGAGCGCAGAAGCTATTGGGATGGCGGACGGCGCAATCCTTACAGCCTTTCTGGAGCCGATTGATGACAGGCATACAGCTTCTATTCTTTCATGACGCAAAGCGGCCCGCACTTTAGCGGGCCGCTTTGTTGGATGTACTGCGAGATTTACAGCGCTTTGCAGTCGAGGACAAAGCGATACTTCACGTCGGCCTTGACGACGCGAGTCCATGCTTCGGACAGCTTGGTGAAGCTGGTCATCTCGATGTCGGAAACGATGTTGTGCTGGCCGCAGAARTCCAGCATCTCCTGGGTCTCCTTGATGCCGCCGATCATGGAACCGGTGACATGCTTGCGGCCAAGCACGCTGAAGGCCTGGATGGACAGAGGTGTTTCCGGAACGCCGACCGTGCAGTAGACACCATCACGCTTCAGCAGGCTGAGATACGGGTTCACATCATGCGGAGCAGCGACGCAGTCCAGGATGAAGTCGAAGCTGTGGATGTGGTTCTTGGTCCACTCGGCTTCCTTGGTCAGGATGACCTCATCGGCGCCCAGCTTCTTCGCGTCTTCGATCTTGGAGGGGGAAGTCGTGAACTGCACGGTCTTCGCCCCGAAGGCATGCGAGAACTTCAGGCCCATGTGGCCCAGGCCGCCCAGACCGATGATGCCAACCTTCTTTCCAGGGCCAGCGCCGAAGTGCTTCAGCGGAGAGTAGGTGGTGATACCGGCGCAGAGCAGAGGAGCCGCGGCGGCGAGGTCGAGGTTGCCGGGGACCTTCAGCACGAAGGCCTCGTCAGCGACGATGTGATTGGCATATCCGCCGAAGGTGAGGTTGCCCTGCTTGTCCTTGGAGTTGTAGGTGAAGACAGTGGCGAAATTCTCACAATACTGTTCTTCTCCGGCTTTGCAGGAGGGACAGGTGCGGCAGGAGTCGACCATACAGCCGATGGCGGCGGAGTCGCCTACCTTGAACTTAGTGACAGCGGAGCCGACCGCGGCGACCTTGCCGACGATCTCGTGGCCGGGAACCATGGGAAACATGGCATTGCCCCACTCATTGCGCGCCTGGTGGATATCGGAGTGGCAGATGCCGCAGAAGAGGATGTCGAGCAGGACATCGTTGGGACCGGGATCGCGATGCTCAAAGTTCCACGGAGTCGGGTCAGTGGTCGCATTGTGCGCGGCGTAGCCTTTGGTGGCAATCATGATGGTTCTTGTCTCCTTACGAGTGGTTCGGTTGGAAATTAGATCATGGCGACGCGGAGTGGGTGTTGCACCTGCGTGCCCAGGTTGGACCGCAGGCGAAGCGCTTCCTCCGCAGGGGAAACTCCGAAGAGCCGTTTGAACTCCCGGGAAAACTGAGATGGGCTTTCGTAGCCGACGCGCGTTGCCGCAGCCGACGGTCCGATACCTTCCTGGATCATCATGAGCCTCGCCTTATGCAGCCGCGTTGTTTTCAGGTATTGCAACGGCGAAGTGGAGGTCATGTTCTTGAAGTGGTGGTGGAAGGCAGAGAGACTCATGCCGGCATCGCAGGCAAGGGTAGGGATATCGAGCTGCCGGTCGTATTCGGTGTGAATGCGATGCATGGCTCGGTAGACCTGGCTGATGTTGCCCTGCATCGCCAGCAGATCGCGCAGAACCTGTCCGCGCGGGCCGGTAAGGACACGATAGGTGATCTCGCGCATGATCTGCGGGCCGAGGATCATGCGGTCATTGGGATTCTCATAGGCTTCCAAAAGGCGCAGTGCTGCCTCGGCAAGCGCTTCCGGCAGGGGTGTGGCATCGATGGTCCTGGGCTGTAGGCTGGATTGCGCCGGGGCAGGAGGTAGCTTGAGGACGAGGTCGGCGAGGACCGCCATGTCGAGCAGGATGGAAACGCCGCGTAGCGGCGCATGGGGCTCGCAGAAGGTCTCGCACTCGAAAGGCAGCGGTGCGGCGAGGACCAGGTAGTTTTCGGTGTCGTAGACAAAGCTTCGGCTGCCGACGTAGCCACGCTTGCTGCCGCTGGTGACCATCACGATGGAGGGCTCATAGAGCACCGAACTGCGAGGGATGTTTTTATGACACCGGACGGTGCGCAGGCCTGGGAGATCGGTCGGCCGAATGCCTTCCCCGCTATCGATGCGGTCGAGGACGCGGTTGATCCAGGCGTGAATGGAGGCCAGGCTGCTCACGAAGAAAAGTCTAGCGAAGCCGAGATACGAGAGACATCATTTCTGCGCAAATCTGCAGAAATAGGCAAGCCTTCCGCAGAAATGTCTACGGAAGGCTCGAGAGAGTGGAGATTCAGGCCGATTTTACTCGTTGTAGTGCAGCAGCGAGTAGACGTCGTAGTCCGGGAACTTGGCGCGGCCTTTGAGGAAGTCGAGCTCGACAGCGAAGCCCAGGCCGACAACGATGCCGCCAAGCTGGCGAACAAGCTGGTTGGTGGCTTCCATGGTGCCTCCGGTGGCGAGCAGGTCATCGACGATGACGACCTTCTGCCCGGGCTGGACGGCGTCCAGGTATCAGGGACAGTCCGCACGAGGGACTTGAGTGGTTCACAGTTAATGGGTGTCGCCATGAGGAAATTTTAGAGGATAGTTGAATGGTGGAATAGTTGAATGGTTGAATCGTGCGGTGTGCCGGGCCAGCGTGTGTAATCGATCCCTTTGAGCACCATTCAACTATTCAACCGCCTTACCAAGCCCCTTCAATCTGGAACGGCCCAAGCTTGCCGGCTTCGCTGTCGTCGAGATCGTGGATCTGGAGACGATCGACGCGTGAGCCGCGCGAGCCTTTGCGGAGGTGGTCTTCAAGCTCTTTAAGTCTGTCTTCAGAGCCGGCGGCGACGCATTCCACTTTACCGCTGGGGAGATTGCGGACCCAGCCATTGAGATGCAGTTCCGCGGCCTCGCGGTGGACGAACCAGCGAAAGCCAACACCCTGTACACGACCGGAGATGAGGTAGTGACGCACCATGACTCTGGTCAGTGTAGAGCAAGTAGATAATTGGAATGTGGCTTTGAATTACAGCGTTGTGGCACAGAGTGTGGAGGAGATGCGCGATACCGGCAACTCTCCGTCGGTAAGCATGTGGGAGTACCTGCAGGCGACGGGGCAGGAAGACCTGCTGGGGACGATCAGCATCTACGGCGAGAGCGGAAAGACACGTGAGCAGGCGCGGACCTATTACATGAATTCTGAGGCGCTTCGGATATGGCAGGCAATGGGCAAAGCGCCGACAATCGTGGGAGAGATGCACCGTCCAGCGAGGACAGCAGCGATTGTGTTTGGAGTGCCTTACAGCCAGTAGAGCATTTTCCCTGTGGGTGTAGTCCAGAGCATCCGCATCTATGGGCGTTTCCGCAATGAAAACGCCGCTGCACTCCCCTTCCGGGATACCCAGCAACAGGGTAAATGCTCTAAAGAGAAAAGGCTCGCCGGGTGGCGAGCCTTTTTTAGAAAGTAATCGCGGACCTAGGCGCGTGACATGTAGGCGCCTTCGGAGGTGTCGATGCGGATCTTTTCACCTTCATTGATGAAGGGAGGAACCTGCACCACCAGACCGGTCTCGGTCTTGGCGGGCTTGGTCACGGACGAAGCAGTCGCGGACTTGATGCCGGGCTCGGTCTCGATGACGGTCATCTCCACAACCTGAGGAAGCTCGATACCTACGGCCTTGCCGTCGTAGAAGCTGACGGAGATGCCGATGTTCGGGAGCAGGTAGTCCACGGCCTCGCCAAGGATCTCACGGGACAGGGTGGTCTGCTCATAGGTAGCCGTGTCCATGAAGATGTAGTCATCACCGTCGTTGTACAGGTACTCCATCGCGATTTCATCGACGACGACGCGGTCGATGGCGTCGCCCGAGCGGAAGCGGTGCTCGAACATGGCTCCGGAGGAGAGGTTGCGCAGCTTGGCCTGAATGAAGGCGCGCAGGTTGCCGGGGGTACGGTGCTCCACTGAGAAGACCATGTGGAGCTTGTCGTTGTGCTTGATGATCATGCCCGGGCGCATCTGGGTGGCGGGAATCGCCATGGTGTATCTCCTGAACTGTTCTGATGGTTTTCCGGGCGCAAAGGGCCGGATATGGCAGGGCGTGACGCGCTGCTTTTAGAACCTGCTTCGATTGTAGCTCAGGGCCGAGGATCGAGCCCGAGAGCATTTTCCCTGTGGGTGTTGTGTAGGGCGTACGCATCCTATGGGCGTTTCCGCAATGAAAACGCCGCTGAACGCCCTTCTGGGATACCCAGCAACAGGGAAAACGCTTTAATCCAGGGCCAGGGGAGCGAACCCGGCAAACATCTGGGTGGCCTCGGGGAGCTGGTTGAGGGGGACGATCTCGCAGGCGGCAAAGTAGCGGTCCCACAGGGCTTTGACCTTCGGGTTGTTGTGAGCCTTCTCGATGCCGCCCTCCTCCCACTCGAAGACTTCGACGATGGTGCCATCGGCGGCGCGGCAGGCAATGAACTCACGGCTAGTGGCCAGGCCCTCTGTACGCAGCAGCGGCAGGTGTTCGCGGGTGAGCTGCAGCAGATCGGCTTCCTTGCCGGGTCTGGGGCGGTAGGCGACGATGACAATGCTGCGACCCTGGACTGCATTCATGCCAGACAGCGTAGCACGAGTGGAAAGGGCCGTTTCCTCTAGAGCAACGTGTCGCTGGAGATGCGGGCGATACCAGCCTGCTGCATCTCCTCGTTGACCCGGACGACAGAGCCGTTGAGGTCAATGGCGCGGCAGGCATCCTCGATGACACAAACGGTAAAGCCGAGGGATACGGCGTCCATGGCGGAGAAGAGGACGCAGTAGTCATAGGCCAGGCCGCAGAAGAAAAGACGCTGGATGCCACGCTCTTTGAGAGCGCCGCCGAGGCCGGTCGGCGTGGAGTGGTCGTTGTCCAGAAAGGCAGAGTAGGAGTCGATGCGCGGGTTGTAGCCTTTGCGGACGATCAGCTCAGCGTGTGTGGTATCGAGCAACGGATGGAAGTCCGCGCCGGCGCTTCCCTGAAGGCAATGATCGGGCCAGAGGACCTGGGGACCGTAAGCAACCTGAATGGTCTCGAAGGTCTGAGCGCCGGGATGGGAGGTCGCAAATGAGATATGCCCGACAGGGTGCCAGTCCTGGGTAAGAACGACGTGGGCAAAACACCGTTGCAGGCGATTGATCAACGGAACGATCTCATCGCCTTGTTGAACCGCAAGCGCGCCGCCGGGGCAAAAATCATTCTGCAGATCGATGATGACGAGGGCGTCAGTTGAGGATAGCGCGAAGGCCATACAGTTATTCGTACACTATGACTATGCCAGCACCTACAGCCGAAGCACGTATCAGGGTCCGCTATGCCGAGACCGACCAGATGGGCGTGGTGTACCACGCGAACTATGTTGTCTGGTTTGAAGTTGGCAGGGTGGAGCTTCTGCGCTCCATCGGTTTGCCGTACAAGCAGCTCGAAGCAGAGGGCATCCTGATCGCTGTGGCGGAGGTAAACGCGCGCTACAAGCGTCCGGCGAGATATGACGACGAGATCGCGGTCCGTACGACGGTCAAGCAGGTACGCGGATCGATCATCCGTATCGGCTACCAGGTCGTCCGTGTCGTGGATGAGGAACTGCTCTGCGAGGGCGAGACGGTGCACGTGGTAATCGACCGCGAATTCAAGCGGGCGAGTCTGCCGGAGGCGTATGCGGCACGGATGGCGGGGGAAGTAGAGCACAACGATTGCCCTGCGACCTTATAGGTAGAGAAGCAGATTTCTCAGCTCCCTTTGGTCGACCACTCCAGCCAGCACGCTGGCCGAGCAGCCAGGTCGCTGCGAAATGACAAACAAAAAACAAAGCCCGGCCGAAGCCGGGCTTTGTTTGATCTTTGTTTTGATCTGCGGGAAGACCTACTTGCTCTGGTGGCCCCAGCGATAGACGAGACCGGCGTTGAAACCCACGTTGTGCTGCAGGGTCGAGCCGAAGGTCGTGATCTGGTAAGTCGGGGCGATGCGGAAAGCCAGGTTCTGGTAGAAGCTATAGTCCACGCTTCCGCCCAGAGCGAAGGCTCCGGCGTTGCCGGTCTTCCACAGGCCCAATGCAGGTGCGGGAACGCCCTTGGAGCCGCCGTCGAAGTTGCCCATCGCCATACCGCCAAGCACGTTGACGTTCGCGCTCAGACGTTCCTTGCGATAGAAGCGGTACTGTGGTCCGCCCATGAAGGTGTAGTGCGTGATGAGCGGATCCCAGATGTTATAGGGGTTATTGCCTGTCTTGGCATTGCCATAGTGGCCGCGGACATCACCGACGACCGCCCAGCGCGGGTTCAGGTAGTAGTTCCCAGCAACCTGCCAACTGATCTCGTTGTTGCGCTGCAGGAAGTCACCCGAGCGGAAGCGCAGGTAGCCGACGCCGCCGAAAACCTCGTACTTGTGGGAGTAGGTATCCTCAATCATTTTGGCGATACGCGCCTGGCGATTGGCGTTCATGCGCCGCTGCCGGCGGTCCTGTTGTGCCTCGCCGTGAAAAGCCGTTCCCACCAGCGCGGCCAAGGCCAGCGCGCACACGATCCGCTTCAAACCGAACATCAAACGATACCCCTGCAGCCTTCTTGCTCTGTTAGTTTCAAACCAGGTGGGCCGGCATTTGCGGCACACCCTTTTATTAGAACATCCCCGACGCAGAATTCATGGCCAAACGATCAAGCAAAGGTTCATCCGGCTCCGGCAAGTTGCTGCTTGGCGCACTGCTGGGCGGTGGACTTGTGGCCGGCGCAGGCTACCTGTACCTCCATCCAAAGGCGCTGCACGGTGTCCGGAATTCGGTTGGGATTCACGGAGATTATCCTGACGCCGCTGGGTCAGGGGAGGAAGGTCAGGGCGACGAAAAGGCAAGCAGGCCGTCAGTGTCGAAGCCACAGGACAAGTCGCGTCCACAGGCGGTAACACCTGCTCCCTCCGAGGTGGCGCCGCCGAATCCGGCTGCCGTTGCCGCCGGGCAGCCTCCGTTTGCCGCCAGCGAGGATGTCTTTGAGGCTGCGGCTCCGATCTACCGGAAGCAATGTGCTGCCTGCCATGGAACGCCCAGCGGAAAGCCACGAACTGGCGAAGCTCCGCAGTTCTGGGTAACGGGTGCATCCGGCGTTGGCCCCAAAGCGCCGTCGGCGATTTACACGATGATTGCCAAGGGAAGTCCTAAGGCCGGCGGTCATGCCTTTGCGGGCAAACTGAGCAGCCAGCAGATCTGGCAACTCACGTTGTTATTGAAGGAGGCGGGCAGCGATCTGCCCGATCCGGTTCGAAATCTGATGGGAGACTAAAAACAAAAAAAGCCCGCATCTCGACGATGCGGGCTTTTGATTTTCCTTCCGCTTACGGCAGTGTATAGGCCACGCCGGTGATGAACTGGAAGGTGTTCTTTTTGAAGCCGGGCGACGGGTTGTTCAGAAAAGCGTCGCTGGCGGCGATACTCATGCTGAGTTTTTTGAAGACCGGCATCGCCAAACCGGTACTGAAGTTTGCCGAATAAGCCTTGGGCTCGTTGAAGGCCGGCAGGAGCTGTAGGGTCTGAGTGAAGATCATGGAACGCGGTAGGGTTCGCTTGTAGGCTTCGCCAATGCTCGCGCCAATAAGGTTTTGATTACTGGCAGGATCCTCAAACTCCTGCTTCTCGTAGTGAAGATCACCTTTGATGTCGAGCTGCTGCTTTGCGTCGAGCACGGGTGTCCAACCAACCCCGGCGCCGTAGATCTGCTGCAGGTCGAGGCCGGAGGAGAAGTTGTGGTCGAAGGCTGTGGTGCCCAGGTAATAGAACCTCTTCGAGACGTACTGATCGCGTTCGAGGTCGGTGTGGAAGATGCTGGTCTTAACCACGGAGTCCGGTGAAGCCGGCGTGGTCTGTGGAATGAGCGGCGTGGTGAGCTTTCCGTAGGTCTCTGAGAGACTGAAGATGGTGCGATTTCGTGTTGGTAAATAAGGCACAGTGGGGATAGTGCGGACCAGCTTCACCCCCGCGGAAAAGGTGCCACCGTGCTGGGTGCTCTGAACAAAGGAGGCGCCACCGGTGACGGTGCCTGCCCATCCATAGAGAGGGCCCGCCTTCTTTTCGAGTTCGCGGTCGTAGACGCTCTGGTCG
>NZ_JBFRCY010000135.1:0-11292 GCF_052113305.1 Terriglobus sp. YAF25 | reverse complement strand
GAGCAGAATCGCGTCGGCGACCTCACGCATCGACTTCCGCCGTTGCCGGCTCTCTTTCTGCATCATGCGGTAGGCCTCATCTTCGGAGATCTTCAGGTCGCGCTGCAGAATGCCTTTGGCGCGATCGATTGTCTTGCGCGATTCGAGCCGGTCCGCAAGCTGAAGGTTCTCAGTCTCGAGGCGTGCACGCTCGATTTCAGCGCCTACCAGAACGCCGATCGTCGCCAACAGGCGGCGTTCAAGGTCGGTATGGAAGTAGGGCTGCTTGTGCTGCAGGTTCAAGACGCCCACCACACGGCCGGCACAGAGCACCGGAATGCAGAGCATGGCTTCGAAGGTGTCTTCGGGAAGATTGCGGAAGGCGCTGAAGCGAGGGTCTTCGCTGGCGCGCTCCGGAATGGAGACCGGCTCGCGATGTTCGGCGACCCATCCGGTGACGCCTTGTCCGACGGAGACCTTCAATTGATCGATTTCGGCGGCATGCGGATTCCGCGAAGCGCGGAGGACGAGCTTGTCCTCTTCCAGCGTGTAGATGAAGCAGGAATCGCACGGCACCATCGCGCAGACGCAGGCAACGATACGCGAAAGCACGACGTGCAGCGCGTCGGTTGAGGTGAGGCTGCTGCTTACCTGCTGCAGAATATCGAGCGGCGCCAGGCCATCACGGAAGCCAGCCATCGTCGAGGTGGAGGGAGCAACCTGCTGCACCGGCCATCCGGGCGGCTTCGAGACGATCGTCGCCGCCTCATCTTTCGGCTTGGCGCCGGCAAAGGCATCGGATGAACGCTTCTCTGCAAGCACTTTGCGGGCGTACTGTGCTGCTTCGTTCACCATGAAGCCCATGCGCGGCCGCGACGGCTCGAAGTCAGGCTTCAGACCGTAGTGCAGAATCTCTTCGGTTGTCGTCGGTCCAACCGAGATGATGGCGATGGACTCGAGGGCGCGCCGCATCTCATCAGCAACGCCCATATCGCTGGCCACATGGAAGAGATGAATTACCTGCACCGCGGTCATGAACAGGACGACGTCGATGGAGCCATCGATGATCTCGCGTATCGCTCCCTGCAGCGGTGCAATGTCGAGCGGGAGCCCCCACTGATAGACCGGAACCTTGGTGACAGAGGCGCAGCGATGGACCAGCTCGGCAATCAGCTCAGGGTTAGTGGCGCCATACTCCTGCACCGCGATGTTGTAGCGCGCGAGCTTATCGCCGTACTTCTTGTCCATCTGCGCCAGTACTTCACGCCATGTGCTCGGCTCTGCTGTAGTGACGGCGACCGGAACCTGTAACTCACGCAATGCGGCGACCGGCTTTACACCTCTGGCAACGATCTGCCGCTCGCGTAGCTGCTGCAATATTTTTTCGCGATCGAAGGAGGCGCTCAGGACCTCCATCATCTTCGCCACGCCCACACCTGTCATGAAGACGATGAGATCGATCTCCCCTGCGAGCAGGCGGCGGCCGAACTCCACACAGTCGGTATTCGAGCTGAGCGGAATCTCGCGCATGGAAGGAACCACGAGCGGGTCACCGTTGTAAGTGCGAATGAGCTTCTCCACCTCGCGCTCGCGGCGGGTCTCTAGAGATAACACTCGCAATCCTTCAAAGCTGGCGTGGGGCATGACTCTCCGAAAACGGGTTGAGCTGCGTTGATTCCGGGGGAAATTGATTAAAAGATAATCAATCTCATTCTAGAACTGTACGGTGATCAGGTGCGAAAACGCCAATTGATCGTTCTTAGAGCATTTTCCCCTGTTGCTGGGTATTCCAGAAGAGGAGTGCAGCGGCGTTTTCATTGCGGAAAACGCCCATAGAGATGAGGAAGCCCTACTCTACACCTACAGGGAAATGCTTTAGAGCATTTTCCCTGTTACTGGGTATCCCGGAAGGGGAGTGCGGCGGCGTTTTCATCGCGGAAAACGCCCATAGATGAGGAAGCCCTACTCTACACCTACAGGGAAATGCTCTAGGGTGAATGCGCAGAATTCCTTTTCTATCAGAGGATTGCGAGGAAATAGCGAATCCCCGATGAAAAGACCTTGCGCCTAATCCAGTATCGACCTATACTCCAACCATTGAACCCTTCGGCTATGGCAGCCTGAAGGTGTTATCTGAAGGTGCGGCCCCTTGATGCGTCCGCCTTCGCCAAACTGAGCATTTTCAAGATTAGTAAGCTGCTCCGCGACGAGCCTGAGTTCACCGCCGATGTGTGCGTGTGGGATTGCTGCGTTCGTTCCGGAGTTTTTCGCATTGCCGCACAGGTGATTCAGGCCGTCGTACATCATCCACCGATTGTTTTGCCGCGTGAGGATGTTTATGTCGACGATGCCACACAATTTCGTCTCGCCGCAGTCGGGCTTCTCCGATGAGCAGGCACAGTATCTCCGTGGATTCTTTGCGGGTGTGTTGCAGCGCCCGTATGTCGGGCACTCTGCATCCGGACAGATCACCTCTCAGCCTTCGGCCGGCAGTGCAAACTTCGCCGAGCCCGCCACGGAAGAGACCTTCTTCGGCACGCCAATCTCTGATCTCTGCGCAGAAGAGCTCTGGAAGTACGAGCGGAATCCACTGGATCTGTGGGATGAGCTGCTGCAGACTGCAGCCTCCAACGAGGCTCCTGATGCGGAGCGTCGCTATCGCTTCAAGTTCCACGGTTTGTTTCATGTAGCCCCCGCGCAGGACTCCTTCATGCTGCGCATGCGCGTTCCCGGCGGAGTGATGACCTCCGCGCAGATGCGTGGCGTCGCCACGATTGCTGAAAAGTTCGGCAACAGCCGCATCGATCTTACGACCCGCGCCAACATACAGCTTCGCGAGTGCGCACCGAAAGATGTCGTCAATGTGCTGAACGGCGTTCGCAAGCTCGGCATGAGTTCAGTCGGCTCCGGCGCGGACAACATTCGCAATATCACCGCATCGCCTATCTCCGGGTACGATCCGCAGGAGCTGATCGACGTACAGCCCTACGCCGATGCGCTGCAGAACTACATCACCAACTCGCGCGATATGTTCGGCCTGCCGCGCAAGTTCAATATCGCTTTCGATAACGGCGGCGCCATCAGCGCGCTGGCCGACACCAACGACATCGGTTTTGTTGCCGTTTCTGTCGGTGAAGGGAAGAGCGTGCCGGCGGGCGTCTACTTCCGCGTTCTGCTCTGCGGTATCACCGGGCATAAGCAGTTCGCTTCGGACTGCGGTTTGCTGTTGAGCCCTGACCAGCTTGTTGCTGTGGCTGCGGCGATGGTCCGCGTCTTTGCTGAGAACGGAGATCGTACCGATCGCAAGAAGGCCCGCCTGAAGTATCTCGTCGATCGCTGGGGTGTCGAGAAGTTCCTGGAAGAGACTGAGAAGAAGCTTGCGTTCCCGATCCTGCGCGTCGATGCCTCGGAGTGCGAATTACGCGGCCCGATCAATCGCGCTGGACATCTTGGTGTGCATGCCCAATCGCAGCCCGGCTTCTCTTACATCGGCGTCTGTGTTCCCGTGGGCTGGCTGCCTATCGTGCAGGCCCGCGTCATTGCGGATGTTGCCGAGCGCTTTGGCAGCGGCGAGCTTCGTCTGACGGTGTGGCAGAACCTGCTTATTCCGAACGTTCCCGAAGATCGTGTTGCAGAGGCATGTCGTGTGCTGCATCAGGCCGGGCTTGAGACCGCAGTCAACCTACATGTGACTGGTTGCCCACACTCCTGCGCGCAGCACTACATCGGCGATATCGGCCTGATGGGCGTGAAGGTCGGTGGCGAAGAAGGCTATCAGGTGAACCTCGGCGGCGGAGCCGACAACGATCAGGCCATGGCGCGGCAGCTCTTTCCAGCGATGAAGTACAGCGAGGTGCTGCCTGCGCTGCAGGCGATCTTTACGGTTTACACGGCACAGTGCATGGAAGGTGAGAGTTTCCTCGCTTTCACGAACCGGCATAGTGTCGAGGAGTTACGCAGTATGTGTAGCAGCGATGTTCGTGCGGAGGTGATGGCGTGAGCGCACAGCCCGTCCCTTTTATTCCGCACGATGCTCCCTTCAACGCCGACCAGCGCGCGTGGCTTAATGGGTTTCTTGCGGGTCTCTACTCGAGTGCTCCCGCGCCGCAAGCTTTTGCTGTGCCCGTACCGGCTTCGGAGAATGTGGCTGTTTACTTCGCCACACAGAGCGGAACGGCTGAGCGCCTGGCGAAGAAGTTCGCCAAGGAACTGAAGACCGCGGGCCACAACGCGACGGTTACCTCGCTCACGGATGTGACGCCATCCCATCTCGCAGAGCAGACCAATGCCGTCTTCTTCGTCAGCACTTACGGCGATGGCGAGGCTCCGGATCATGCCAAGGCATTTCGCGATGCTCTGATGGGCGCGGACTCTCTCAGCCTGGCTTCGCTGCGGTACTCCGTATTCGGTCTCGGAGATAAGACTTACGAACAGTTCTGCCGCTTCGGCGTGGAGCTGGATGACCGCCTGGCGGACCTTGGTGCGCTGCGCATCACATCGCGCGTCGAGAGCGACGTAGATGTCGATGAACCCTTCGCCGCCTGGAAGGGAACGTGCGTTACGCAGATCGGCAAGAAGTCGAACGGTGCGAATGGGACGAAGCACGCTGAGGTGGCTACGGCCGCTGCGGCGGCTCAGCCGGTAAAGCAGTCGCTGTATTCGCGTGAGAATCCACTGCATGCAACCGTGGTCGATCGCCGCGCGCTGACCTCGAATATCTCGAGCAAGCTCACTATCCACCTGGGGCTTCAGCTGAACGAAGATCTGCCCTACCAGGCGGGCGATGCCTGCGGTGTTCTGGCGCAGAACGATGCTGTGCTGGTGGACGAAACGCTGTCGCTGCTGCCGTTTGGTGCAGACACGATGGTGGAGGTTCCCAAGGCAGGCGCCTGCAGCCTGCGTGAGGCTCTGCTGCATCACTACCAGCACACCCGTTTGAGCCGCAAGATGGTGCAGGCCTTTGCGGAGAAGACGAAGTGCAAGACTCTTTCGGCGCTGTTGCCGGCAGAGCAGGCCGCTCACCTGGATACGTTCCTGTATGACCGCGGCCTGATCGATCTGCTGCATGCGTATCCTGGCGCTATCGATGCACCGGAAGAGCTGCTTACGATGCTGCCGCGTCTGGCGCCGCGGCTCTACTCCATCTCTTCGAGCCCGGCGAAGCACGGCCTGGAGCTTCATTGCACCATCGGCGTAGTGCGCTATCGCTCGCACAACCGTGAACGCGGCGGTGTCGCTTCCACGATGCTTGCCGAGCGGGTCGACGTGGGCGAGACGGTGCCGGTCTATATCCAGCCGAACAAGAAGTTCCGCCTTCCCGTTGACAGCAATACGCCCATCATCATGATCGGGCCGGGCACGGGCATCGCTCCCTTCCGCGCGTTCCTGCATGAGCGCGAGGCACTTGGACAGAAGGGCCGCAACTGGCTCTTCTTCGGCGAGCGTAGTGCGCAGACCGACTATCTCTACAGCGAAGAACTGCGCTCCATGTCGGAGAGCGGCCATCTCACGCGGCTCGATACGGCCTTCTCGCGCGATCAGGCGCACAAGATCTACGTGCAGGACCGCATGATCGAGCACGGCGCGACCTTCTGGCAGTGGCTGCAGGAAGATGCCCGCGTTTATGTCTGTGGCGACGCCTCGCGTATGGCCAAAGATGTGGACTCGGCGCTGCACACACTGATTGAGAAGCACGGCGGTATGAGCAACGAAGCCGCCCGCGAGTATGTTTCGCAGATGCATGACGACGGCCGGTATCACCGGGAYGTTTACTAAGCCGTGTACTAGGTAAGGAACGAGGGAGCAACGTGGCACTGCCGCTTCAAGAACGAGCGATGGAGACCGACAGCGCTGAGCTGGTGCGCCTCACCCTGGTCGAGGGTGGAGCGGCACCCTCGCTGGTAAATGCGCTGATTCCGTCGCGGCCGCTCGAGGCCGGAGAACAGTACCGCTTCCACTTCGATATGACGAAGTGCATCGGCTGCCGCTCCTGTGAGATTGCCTGCAATGAGCAGAACGGCAACCCGGCCGATATCAAGTGGCGCCGCGTTGGCGAGCTGGAAGGCGGCATCTATCCCAATGTGATGCGCACCTACCTCTCGATGGGGTGCAACCACTGTCTCACCGCCGATTGCCTGCGCGGATGTCCTGTCGATGCCTACAGCAAAGATCCGATTACAGGCATCGTGCTGCACTCTGCCGAAGCCTGCATCGGCTGCCAGTACTGCGTGTGGAACTGCCCTTACAGCGTCCCGCAGTTCAATCCAGAGCGTGGCGTCGTTGGCAAATGCGACATGTGCCGCGAGCGTCTGCTCGATAACCGCGAGCCTGCATGTGTGAATGCATGCCCGGAGAATGCGATCCAGATCGAGATCGTGAACAAGAACGAGTGGACGGCGGACCACTCCCTCGCCGATTCGCCGGGTATGCCTCCTTCTGGCCAGACGGTCTCTACCACGCGCATCACCCTGCCTGAGAAGAGCTCCGTCACCTGGCTCGATCGCGTCGATACCGGTTCCATCGCGCTTGAACATGCGCATCCTTCTCTTGTCGTGATGACCTCTGCCATGCAGGCAGCCTTTGGTTTGCTCTGCGGTCTATTGCTGGACCGCAACCTCGGAGCGGTGAGTCTGACGCTGCTGCTGCTGGTTACTGTCATCGCGATCAACATTTCCATCTTCCATCTCGGACGGCCTGCCTATGCGTGGCGCGCCCTGAAGATGTGGAAGCGTTCGTGGCTGAGCCGTGAGGTCCTATGCTTCACGCTCTTCCTGGTCACGCTGACAGTATCCACAGGCGTTGCGTGGGCGTCGCTGATGCGCCCTGTGCTGGAGCGCGCGGTGACTCCGCTGGCGCTTGTGGCGGCCATGATCGGACTTGCAGGAACGCTTGCCAGCGCGCGTATCTATCTGGTCAAGGCACGTCCAGCCTGGAACATGATGCATACACCGCTTGACTTCGTGCTCTCGGCCTTTCTGATGGCTGGGCCGGTGATGGCGGTGATGCAGGCGCCTGCGGTCTGGATTGCAACACGGCTGCAGGCAGTTGGTCTGACGGTAGCTCTTCCTCACGTCACGCCGCATCCCCGGGCTGTAGCCCTGGCTGCCGTCCTCTGGATCGCGAACCAGATCACGCGCATCGCCCGGCTTCGCGGCTCCGCGATCTTTGAGCGCCATGCCAGCTACAACCATCTGCGCGGCGAACAGCTCTGGTGGAAGGTGGCACTCTCCTGGATCTGCGCTATCCAGGCTGTGCTCTTCCTGCTGGCGCCGATGCCCTGGCTTTCACTTGCCGCGGCCTCTGCCGCTGTTCTTCTGAACCGCTATCTCTTTTTCGTCTCCGTTGTTCCGCTCAGCATGGGATTGACCTTCAGCAGCGGATCCCATGGAAAGGCGGCGGCATGAAGAAGCGGGTGACACAATACGCCAACGCTGTGGCGGAAGACCGCGCCAGGATGCAGCCGCTCACGTTTCTGCAGCGGATGCAGCGCTGGCTGGGCTTCGATATCGCGCGGACGCAGTATCGCTATGGCAAAGATGCACGCTTCGGCTACATCTCTGAGTCGCGTATCGCGGACACATGGACGAAGACGACCTGCGGTTACTGCTCCGTTGGCTGCGGGATGCTGGTCGGCACGCGCAACGGACGCCCTGTTGCCGCACGCGGAAACCCCGACCATCCGGTGAATCTGGGCAAGCTCTGCCCCAAGGGACTCAGTGAGCACCTGATGGTCGAGGCTGCCGGCCGCGCCACCACGCCGATGTTGCGCCGCGGCGGCCGCGGCACTCCGCTTGAGCCGATCTCCTGGGACGAAGCCCTCGAGGTGATGGTGACGCATATCGGGTCGATCCAGGAGCGTTTCGGCAATGACTCGCTGGGTGTGATCAGCACCGGCCAGTTGGTGACGGAGGAGTTTTATACCCTCGGCAAGCTGGTGCAGCTCGGCTTCCGCAGCCGCAACTACGACGGCAACACCACGCTGTGCATGGCCAGCGCGGTTTCAGGCTACAAGCTGAGCTTCGGTTCAGACGGACCTCCAGGGTCCTATGCCGATATGGAGACGGCGGATGTCGTACTGCTGATCGGCGCGAACATTGCGGACAATCATCCTATCCTGTGCAACCGCCTGCGCAAGAAGCCCGGGCAGGTGCTGGTTGTTGTGGATCCGCGTGTCACCAAGACTGCGATGATGGCCGATCTTCATCTACCGGTGAAGCCGCGCTCCGATATCTCGCTGATCAACGGTATTGCGCATATTCTGCTGCGGGATGGCCTGATCGATCGCGAGTACATCCGCGAGCATGTTGAAGGTCTGGAAGAATTCGTCGGCTTCGTCGCCGACTACACGCCGGAGGCGGTCAGCGCGACCACAGGGCTTACGGTCGAGACCATCGAGAAGGTGGCTCGTCTCTACGGAGAGGCGAAGTCGGCTTTCATTGGCTGGACGATGGGTGTGAACCACTCCACCCAGGGCGCGCATACGGTCGCGGCGATCAACAACCTCGCAATGATTACCGGCAATATCGGCCGCACAGGCGGGGCTCCTTTCTCCATCACCGGTCAATGCAACGCGATGGGATCGCGCGAGAGCAGCTTCACCACGGCTCTGCCGGGTTACCGGAAGTTCGATAACGCTGAAGATCGCAAGGCACTGGCAGCCATCTGGAATGTTGAAGAAGAGGAGCTGCCGACAGCACGCGGTCTTGCTTACCCGGACATCATCGAGGCCGCCGTCAAGGGGCAGGTCAAGGCGATCTGGATCATTGCCACGAATCCCGTGGTCTCCTTCCCGAACCTCAACCTGCTCAAGCAGGCCTTTGAGACGACGGAGTTTGTCGTGGTGCAGGATGGTTTCTATCCAACACCCACGATGGACTATGCCGACCTGGTTCTTCCCGCGGCCATCTGGGGAGAGAAGGAAGGGACGTATACGAATTCCGAGCGCCGCGTCAGCAAAGTGAATGCCTTTGCCACGCCGCCGGGCGAGTCTCGTTCTGACTTTGATATCTTCCTCGCGCTTGCAGACCGGCTGGGTGTACGGGACAGGCTCTTCCCGGGATGGAGCAGCACACATGATGCGTGGCTCGAGTGGCAGAAGGTCTCCGCGGGCCGCATGTGCGACTACAGCGGGTTCACCTGGCAGCAGCTCGAAGATGAAGGTGGCAGACAGTGGGGCGGGGAACGACTCTACGGCGATGGCCAGTTCCCCCGCGAGAACGGCCGTGCTCTGCTGCACTGTGTTCCGTGCCTGCCCTTCGTGGAGCAGCCGAACACCGAATTCGATTTGATTCTGAATACCGGACGCACCGTTGAGCACTGGCACACGCGCACCAAAACCGGCGCTGTTGCCATGCTTGACGCCATGTCTCCCAATGCATGGCTAGAGATGAATCCGGCAGATGCTGATAGGCTCTCGCTGCGCCAGCATGATCGTGTCACGGTCCGCTCCAGGCGTGCTTATGTTCGCGACGTTGAGTTGCGCATTACCGGGATTGTCGCTCCCGGACAGGTCTTCATGCCGTTCCACTTCGCTGAGCAGAATTCCAACCTCGTGACTCTGGGTGCTTTTGACCCCATCAGCCGCGAACCCAACTTCAAACAGTGCGCTGTATGTGTCGAGCGTTCCGCTCTGAAATAGCACTGTTCTGTATGTCTTTCTCGCGCCCATGGCCGCCGCGAGTGTGTACCGAGCCGAACCTGGAAGTTCGCTCCTGTCGTAGCAGTACCTTTCGTGCCGCATTACATTTCGACATTTCTAATCTCAGGAGCCTTTCAAATGGCCAACGTAAAGCACTTTCTAAAATCCGGTCATCCAGCGACGCTTTTCGCGTCGTTCCTCTACTTCGACTTCACCTTTGCTGTGTGGGTGCTGAACGGAGCAATGGGACCGTTCATCACCGAGCAGTTCCACCTCTCGCCGGCGCAGGTCGGCTTGATGGTGTCTTTGCCCACCCTGGCAGGTGCTCTCATGCGTTTTCCGCTCGGTGTGCTGAGCCAGTACATCGGCCGTAAGAGCGCGGCCATCGTGGAGATGAGCTGCATTATCGCGGCGCTGCTCTATGGCTACTTCTTTGTGCACTCGTTCTCGAACGTGCTGGCCATGGGCGTTCTGCTCGGCACCGCCGGCGCAAGCTTCGGTGTTGCGCTTTCGCTGGGAGCGGGCTGGTTCCCGAAACAGTACAAAGGCCTGGCCATGGGAATCGCCGGAGCCGGCAACAGCGGTACGGCTATCGCGGCCTTCTTCGCTCCGCGTCTGGCGAAGGCTTACGGATGGTCGCACGTCTATGGCTTCGCTGCGCTGTTCATGCTGCTTCCGCTGATCGTAATGATCATCTTCGCCAAGGAACCGCCCGACTCCGAACACCAGACACTGCGCCAGCATCTCAAGTGCCTGGTGGAGCGCGATGGCTGGTACTTCAATCTCGTCTACATCATTACCTTCGGTGGCTTCCTCGGTCTCGCGACCTTCCTACCCTCGCTCTTCGTCGCACAGTTCCACATCCCGAAGACGCAGGCGGGAACGCTCACCATGTGCGCCACGCTGCTTGGCAGCATGACCCGCGTTGTTGGTGGATGGTTTGCTGACCGGGTTGGCGGCGTCACGACGCTGAGTGTCGTCTTCCTGATTGCCATTGCCGGTATCTTCGGTCTGGTGACCTCGCCGTCCCTGGTAGTCACGACAGTGCTCTTCATGCTGTGCTTCGCCGCGCTGGGCGCCGGTAACGGAGCGACCTTCCAGCTGGTTCCGCTGCGCTGGCCGCTGGCAACCGCGGTTGCCGGCAGCATGGTGGGTGAGATCGGCGCACTGGGCGGCTCCATTCTGCCCAATGTGCTTGGCCAGTCCAAACAGCACACAGGATCATTTGCAACGGGCTTCGCGGCTTACGCCGTCTTCGCACTGCTGGTGCTGGTGATGCTGCGCATCGTTTCACGGAAGTGGACGCGTACCTGGGTTGGGGCGGGCGGCAGAGCCCTTGCTCCCGCGATGGCGGAGGTCGATACGGCCAGTGCTGAGGAAGTGCTCGCCGTATAACGGACGGCACTTCCTTGTTCATCGTCTGACCGGTTTCTCTTCGTCGCGTCTGCATGCTCTGACTGCGATCACAGCCGTGGTGTGTCTTGATAAGGAGATTTTTCGTGAAATCCGCTCTCTTCGTCCTCGTTTCGGTGGCATCTGTTGCGGCTTCGTTTGCCCAGTCGCCGGCCGCCCCGCCATCGTCTGCTGTAAATGTCACCGCTATCCTGCGTGAGCGTAGCAATGTCACGCAGTGGTTCGCGGCGACGCCAACCTCGGAACGCTATGCCCACCAGGAC
>NZ_JBFRCY010000134.1:0-12529 GCF_052113305.1 Terriglobus sp. YAF25 | reverse complement strand
ATCTACAACCGGGCGATCGTCGATGAGATGGAGCGGAAGGGAATTGTTCCGGGTTTCGATTACCGGGACGAGCTCGACGTCGAGTGGGCCGGCCACCCGAACTGGTACTTCCGTATCAGCAAGTTCTCGCTTCCATATCTGCGTCACAGAACGGTACCGGCCGCGGTCTTTCTGGACGACTGGATAGCCGGCATAGGCCGCGACCGGCTTCCTGAAAAACGCGAGCAATGGATTTTGAAGCCCTTGTATTCCTTTGCAGGGAAAGGAATTACGTTCGCCCCGGAGGAGACTGTGCTGCGCTCGATTCCGGAGGCGGAGCGCCGGAACTACCTCTTGCAGGAGCGGGTTCAGTTTGAGCCGGTCATCCAGACGCCTGAGGGAGCAACCCAGGTGGAGGTGCGGATTCTCTATCTCTGGCCGGAAGGAAAACGGATGCAGCCGATGATCAGCCTGGCCAGGATGGGACGTGGGCTCATGATGGGAGTCGACCATAACCGCGATAAAACCTGGGTCGGCGGATCCGCCGGATTCTTCCCAAAACGGTAACTTCTTGTTTCAAATTTGAGGTAGCGGGTATTTGTAAATGAGTTACACTGGGGTCCACCGTGGTAACCAAGAAGAGGGTAAGAGGTTACAAGGGCCCCAATTCCGCGGGAGAAATCGTATGTCCTATCTGCCTCCCAGCTTCGCTCTGACAAAAGACCCTGTACGCACCGCCGTGCGATTTCCCCTACGGCTGCAAGTGAGTCTGCAGACCCCCGAAGGCATACTCGAGGCAATGACAGAGAATGTTTCCGCCAGTGGTCTGCTGCTGGTAGCCCATAAGTTGCCGGGAGTAGACACAAAGGTGGAATTTACGATGGCCATGCCGTCCGCCATTATGGGTACGTCTACGGATGTCAAGGTGCATTGTGTGGGCAGGGTTGTACGTCATCAGCAGTCTGAAAATGAGCAAAAAGCGGCTGTGGTGATCGATGAGTATTCTCTTGAGGCAAGCTGAGTATGAGCGGGAACGAACCGATCCAGGACGTGGATGTAACTGAAGGACAAACCGGTGCAGGTAGCGCCATTCGTGTGATTCTGGCTGACTCCCAGGCCATCTACCGTGTGGGCATGCGAAAGATTTTTGCCGTTGAAGACGATATCCGTGTCGTCGCTCAGGCGGAGAATCTTCCCAATCTCTATCAGGCGCTGCAGCGCTATCCAACCGATGTGGTGTTGCTTGAGGGGCAGATGATCGCCGGCACCATCGACGCTATTCCCGAGCTGGTCAAGCGAGCTCCGGACGCCAAGATCATTGTCCAGGTGGTGGAGACTGATGAGGCGAATACCGTGGAACTGTATCGCCGCGGCGTGCGTGGTGTCGTAGCCCGATCCATCTCTCCCGATCTGCTGGTGAAGTGCGTCCGCAAGATCGCGGCCGGCGAGACCTGGATCGACAATCAGTCGATCAACTGGGTCATCGAGGCCTATCGGGCACAGGYGACGACCCTCACCAACCCTAAGGTGCAGCCACGCCTGTCGCCCAAGGAGATCTCGATCATCTCCTGCATTACGCGCGGCATGCGTAACAAGGAGATCGCCTTCCAGCTAGGCACCACCGAACAGGTGATCAAGAATTACCTGCGTAAGATCTACGACAAATTGGGCGTAAGCGATCGCCTGGAGTTGGCTCTCTACTGCCTGCATCATCAGTTGCTCAAGCGCTACATGCAGGATGGAGAAAACAGTGGCGCCGCCGGACCGGCCAACACCACCGAGATTTCACTGCCGAACTGACAGTTTTACCGAATTAAAAGAGAGGGCGTGGCCACAGGCCACGCCTTTCTTTCTTCCATTCGCGATGGTTTAGGTCTCGGGATAGAGCAGTTCCGTGAATCGTGGATCATCTGCCATGTCCTGGAAGTCAGAATCAGAACGCGCCTGGATACGACGCTGCGGATTCATGCTGATGGCGACGGTCAGGTGCTCCAGGCACGCCGTAAAGTCTCCTGTCATCGACGACAGCACTGCCAGGCCGTAAAGAGCGAAGTCGCTCTGTGGGTTCTTCTTTAGAATTTCATCGAAATGTTCGCGCGCGTCGGCGTAGTTACCGTCGTTCAACAGAACAACGGCATAGTCGCAGCGCTCTTCTTCTGACGCAAACTTCGCAGCGACCTTCTCTGTCTGCTTGGCGCAGGCGGTACGGAAGGTGCGGATGCGATCTGCGAACTCGAACGGGGCATCGGGAAGGAGCTTTTCAAAAGCGACGAGAGCCTTATCGAACTTGCCGGACTGCATCAACTGGACGGCAGCGGAAAACTGTTCGAGGGCCTGCTGACGAGCAGCATCGGGGGCGGGCTGGGCAGCGATGGTGCGAGGCATGCGACGTATATTGTTTGCTGTTTTGGCTTTGGTCGTGGCCATGGTTGCGGTTCCAGTTGATTCAGACGCAGGGTTATGTAAGGGGTAGCGTCTAAAAGAGTCGTTGGTGATTTATACGCAGGATACGCGCACAGGTCAAGAAACGCCAAACTCCGGTTAGAGCGTTTTCCCTGTGGGTGTCATGTAGGGCTTCCGCATCCATGGGCGTTTTCCGCAATGAAAACGCCGCTGAACGACCCCTCCGGGATACCCGGCAACAGGGAAAACGCTTTAGACGTTCCTCCGAGCATAGAGCACAGGATTCAGTGTCGGATCGTTGTACATCTTCAACTGCCGGTACAGCTTGAAGCGGCGCCTGCCGCCTGTGACATCGCTCCAAAGAGCGTCCAGACAACCGGCAAGATCGTTGCGCTGTTCCGTGAGCATCGCGAGGCGAGCCTGGTTCCTGGAGCGATGCTCTTCGGTGATGTCGGTGCGGTCAATCTGCTCTTGGGTATGAAAGATCTTGAGCGCAAGGATAGAGAGCCGGTCAAGAATCAGTCCCGGCGTTTCGGAGTGCAGCGCCGCGTCCGTATTGGGTAATGAGAGCGGCGCCAGGGCCTCAAGCAGTGCGCGGTCTAGCTGTTCGACCACATCGTTGCGGCGCTGATTCAAAATGTCGATCGCTCGTTTGGTAATCGCGATCTGATCAGAACTGGCGTTGGGATCACGGGCCCGGTCTTCCTCGTGCCACAGGTCGAAGTTGGCTCGATGGAGCTGACTGAGCAGGCCGTCGAACGGGTCTGCCGGCGTGGTGCGTGGAGGCTCGGGCAGATGCCAGTTTTTGGTCTGCAGATCCTGGGCCGCGGTGATGGTGAAGGCGTCGAGTAACGGAACAGACATGCTCAGCGGATATTCTATGTGCAATGACTTCAAATCTCGATGCGAAGCGGGTATTGGTCTATCGTCTGGGAAGTCTTGGGGATACGCTGATTGTTCTTCCTAGCCTGCGTCTAATTGCGCGGGTTTTTCCAAACGCCGAGCGGCGTATGTTGACGAATTGGCCTGTGAGCAGCAAGGCTCCTGCGGCGGCAGCAGTACTGGGCCCCACGGGGCTGATCCATGGATACATGCGCTACCAGGTAGGAACGCGAAATCCTCTGGCATTAGCGAAGCTGGCCTGGGAGATACGGCGGTTCAAGCCCGACGTTCTCGTTTATCTGGCAGCAGGCCGCGGCCTGGCCAATACGAAGCGTGATGCCGCGTTCTTTCGCCTTGCCGGGGTGAAGAAGTTTGTGGGCATTCCCCTTACGGAAGACATGCAGCAGAACCGGCTGGATGAAAACGGCATCTATGAGCAGGAAGCTGCAAAGCATGCGAGGAATATCGCCGAGCTGGGCGATGCACGCCTGGACGACGCCGCAAGCTGGGATCTGGAGCTTGTTCCTGCAGAGAAGGACAAGGCAGCGGCCCTGCTGAAGCCGTTGGGTGACCGCCCGGTGATCGCCGTCAGCGTCGGCACCAAGGTGCAGGCAAAGGACTGGGGCGTAGAGAACTGGCGCGGCCTGCTGGCTCAGATGGGCGCGGCTTATCCCGAGTTCGGTCTTGCGCTTGCTGGAGCTCCGGAAGAGAGTGCGGTGAGCGAAGCAGCAGCCGATGGTTGGCGCGCGGCCGGCGGAGGCCCGGTGGTGAATCTCTGCGGCAAACTCACACCGCGTGAGAGCGCCGCGGCATTTGCCCATGCCAGGTTGTTTGTCGGCCACGACTCGGGCCCGATGCATCTTGCGGCAGCGGTTCAAACGCCATGTGTGGCGATCTTCGCCGCTCGCAATAAGCCGGCGGTCTGGTTCCCATATGGCCCGGGACACAGAGTGATATATCACAAGGTTGACTGCTGGGGATGCGGCCTGGAGACCTGCATCGTGGAGAAAAAGAAGTGCCTGATGTCGATCACCGTGGATGAGGTGATGCACGAGGTCCGTGCGGCTCTGTCAACATTGGCGAAATGATGGATTGTTCGCGTAATGCGATGATGGGAAGAAGGAGAGACGATGCTTCCGCAGGTTCATGAGGTGCTCGGGTTGCTGGAGGGAGGGTTTTCCAACCTCCGGGTTCTGGTTGTGGGCGACATCATGCTGGATCGTTACATTCATGGTGAGGTGGAGCGCATCTCGCCCGAAGCCCCCGTGCCGGTGCTGCGGCACGCACAGCGGTATGAGCGCGCCGGTGGCGCCGCAAATGTGGCCATGAACCTGGCCGGACTGGGTGCACAGGCCACGCTCGCCGGGTTCTGGGGCGCTGACCGTGAAAAAGAAGAACTGGCCGCGCTGCTGGATCAGGATGGCGTGAACTATGCCCCGGTCGTCACTGGCAGCTTGCCTACCATCTCGAAGACACGCATCGTGGCGCGGACCCAGCAGATGCTGCGTCTGGATATCGAAAGCCAGAAGAAGCCTTCCCCTGAGGATCTGCAGCGGCTGATTGATACCTCGGTGGCAGCAGTCGCTCATGCCGATGCGGTGATCCTGAGTGACTACGCCAAGGGCGCGCTTTCCGACGAGTTGTGCAGGGCAGTGATCCGCGCCGCACGCGACCGTGCGATTCCGGTACTGGTGGATCCCAAGACACGTGATCTGGGCAAGTACTCCGGAGCGACGACCGTCTGTCCAAACTTGAATGAGCTCTCGCAGGCAACGGGGGTTCCATCGTATGAAGTGGACGCCCTGCTGCATGCCGCGGAAAAGCAGGTGGTGGAGCACGAGTTCGAATACCTGACGGTCACGATGAGCGAGAAGGGAATTCGGATCGTACGGCCTGGCTACACCTATCACTCGCCGGCCCGGGCACGTGAGGTCTTCGATGTCTCCGGCGCAGGGGATACGGTAATTGCTACCCTTGCCGCCAGTCTGGCCGGTGGTCTGAAGGTCGAGACGGCGATCGAACTGGCGAATCTGGCTGCGGGTATCGTCGTCGGTAAGGTTGGCACAGTGCCAATTACCTCCGGCGACCTGGTTGAGCTGCTGACGCCTAGCCAGGACCTGCGGTCTGATGAGCGTGTGCTTGACCGGGAGCGCGTGAAGCRCCGTGTCGAGGAGTGGCGCGCCGCCGGCGAAACCATCGTCTTCACCAACGGATGTTTTGACCTGTTGCACGTCGGACACATCACGCTGCTCGAGGACTGCCGGAGGTTCGGCAGCAAGCTGGTCGTGGGCCTGAATACCGATGCCAGCGTGCAGCGGCTGAAGGGGCCAACACGGCCGGTTGTGGGAGAGATGGAACGCGCCCGTGTGATGGCGGCGCTGGCCGCGGTCGATGCGGTTGTGTTGTTTGACGAAGACACGCCCATGGAACTGATCCGCGACCTGAAGCCGAGCGTTCTGGTAAAGGGTGGCGACTACACCATAGAGACGGTTGTAGGCCATGAAATCGTCATTGCAGCCGGAGGCCGCGTGGAGATTGTGCCTACCGTAGCCGGGTTCTCAACGACCAACATCGTAAAGAAGCTTACGGGCGTCTGCTGAAGTCCGCCCAGGATCCCTACCGCGATAGCTATTTGAAGGAGAAAGCGCGTTGATCATTGTCACAGGTGGCGCTGGGTTTATCGGAAGCAATCTGATTCATGAACTGAACCGTGCCGGGGAGAAGGACATCCTGCTGGTGGATAACTTCGCGCCCGCTGCGAATTGGACCGGACCGAAGTTTGTTAACCTTTGGGGCGCGGACTACTCCGATTACATGGACAAGCATGAGTTCCGCGAAGCGCTCAACGCCGGCGACTTCGACAGCGTGAAGATTCGCGCAATCCTGCATCAGGGCGCCTGCTCCAACACGCTGGAAGATGACGGGCAGTACATGATGGACAACAACTTCACGTACTCGAAGGAGCTCCTGCACTTCGCCACCAACCGCAAGATCCCGTTGGTCTATGCTTCTACCGCCGCCGTCTACGGCCTGAGCGAGAACTTCACACCGACCAAGGAAAACGAGAAGCCGCTGAACATCTACGGCTACTCCAAGCTGGTCTTCGACAACTATGTGCGCCGGCGGATCAACAGCTTTGAGTCCACCGTGATCGGTCTGCGTTACTTCAATGTCTACGGTCCGCGTGAGCGTCACAAGGGCCGCATGGCGAGTGTGATGCAGCACTTCTCCAAACAGTTGAAGACACAGGGCGAGATCCGGATGTTCGAGGGAACAGGCGGGTACGGCAGCGGTGAGCAGCTGCGCGACTTCGTCTTTGTGAAGGATCTTGCGCGCATCAACATGTTCTTCGGAGGTCTGCTCCCGGAGAGCCCGAAGCAGCCGGTAAAGGCCGTTGTGAACGCAGGCACCGGTAAGGCCCGGACCTTCAAGGACGTCGCCAAGGCCTTGATGAGCGTCCATGGTGAGGGCAAGATTACGTTTATCCCGTTCCCCGCGGACCTGCATGGGCGGTACCAGCACTTCACGCAGGCTGATGTCACCGGTCTGCGCCAGGCTGGATATGTGGATCCGATGACCGATGTAGAAGAGGGTGTATCTCAGACATTTGCTGAAGAACCGCTGCAACTTTAGCGGTTGACTGGTGAGAGGATGCTATGAGCGACGGCAAAGAGACGATTCTGTGCATCACCAGCTATGAGAAAGGCAAGGCGTTTCTCAGCGAGGCCGCAAGGCTCGGCTGCAACGTCCTGTTGCTCACGGTCGAAAAGCTCAAGGATGCATCGTGGCCGCGCGAAGCCCTGGCCGATCTTATGACGATGCCCGAGGGGCTTACCCCGGAACAGGTGCTGAATACGGTGACCTATCGGGCACGGCACCAGCGCATTGATCGCATCGTGGCTCTGGACGAGTTCGAACTCGAATCGGCGGCGCTGATCCGGGAGCATATGCGCCTGCCCGGCATGGGCCAGTCGACCACGCGCTTCTTTCGCGACAAACTGGCGATGCGGCAGCGTGCCCAGAGAGCGGGCGTGCTTGTGCCGGAGTTCACGCCAATTCTGAACTACGACGATCTGCGGGAGTTCATGCAGAGCGTTCCAGGGCCCTGGTTGCTGAAGCCGCGTTCAAGCGCCTCGGCGATCGGGATTCAGAAGATTCATCAACCGCAGCATCTTTGGCCGCTGCTGGATGAGCTTGGCGACAAGCAGAGCCACTACGTTGGCGGAGCGTACATCGCGGATGTCATTGAGCACTCGACCGGGATCAATCTCTGGCGGGAATGGGCGAAGATCGAGGTCGCATCGATGTCCGGAAGTGAGTACGACCTGCCTCGCGTGAACAGCCTCTATGCCGGCAGCGTGCTCTGCCTGGCAAAGATGGCGGAGCCTGATCTGTCGCCGTTCGATGCTCCGGAGGTGGTCGAGACGTTGAAGCGTCATCATCACGCCGGGCTGATCGTAGCCTCTGAGAGCGCGGAACGGGTCAACACGCTGCTGCAGCAGTATGCCCCTGAGTTCCTGGAGCGTTTCTGCGCCACAGCTCCTGTTCCCGACCGACCCATAGGTTAGGGGCGGGTGACGGGCACGGAAGAATCGGGAAAGTCTATCCCGCCTGCTGACGTTGGGACTTGGATGACACGCCCTGACAGGTAACGTTCAGGATTCGTGCCCAGATGGGTACTACTGTGTGGTTCAGGTCGCCCATCGAGTGGGTAGAATCGCCCTGAGTTGAGAAGAAAAATGGAAGGAAGAGTGGTGAGAGCGCTGGGGCTCGAACCCAGGACCAGCGCCTTAAAAGGGCGATGCTCTACCAACTGAGCTACGCTCTCGCACTTTCTTCAAGGTAGCACAAATGAGGCATGTGCAGCGTTGCCCGGCCCTATGGAAAGGCAGTCTCCATAAGGCTCAAAATGCATGATTTCTGACACTTAAGTAGCATCTGCTGGTGATTGACTTGAGTTCCTAAGGCCAGTACGCTCAGGGCATTGGATCGAACAATTGCGGAAAAAGTGTGTCTTTTCCGGACAGTAACTGGCTGACGGTTTGACGGCACACGAGGCTCAAGGAGCAGTTATGGACAGCAATAATCCGGAGCGGAGTGGAGAGCAGAAGGCTGCGGACGAGACCCCCGAAGACGTCGCCGTACTGTATTCGTGGGCGAATCTGCAGGGCGCTAAGTATCGTGACTTTTCGGCGTCGCGGCGTGAGTTCCGCGCTCAGATGAAGCATCGCGCCGCGGAAGCAGCGCGTGAAGCGGAAGAGAAGGCGAAGACGGAAGCCGAAGAGGCTGCGCGCCACGAAGAGGAAGTTGCCGAGAAGCTCGCTCTGGGAGCGGCTGAGACGGAAGAGACGCAAAGGGCTGCTGCTTCCGCTGAGAGCGCGCGGCAGGCGCAGAAGGCTGCACAGGATCGTCTTGAAGCTGCGCGTCACGCTGAAGCCGCCGCCGCCGCAGAGGCCGCGGCTCGCCGTGCTGAGCGCGAAGCCGCTGAAGCCCACGCTCATGCCGAGATGCAGGAGCGTCGCTGGCAGAACGAACAACCCCAGCCTGCTGTCCCGGGCGAGATCAGCGATCCGTACATCAAGCCTACGCACGATGTCGAGATCGAACACCATATACATCGCCCGCATACCTCTTCTGCCGAGCGTGCCGCTGCTTTGCGGCAGAGCTCCGCAATTCGTGCGGCGGTGCGCGTACAGCCCGGATTTTCATCGGGCATGAAGAAGGTTCCCATTATTGATCCGGTGACACCGAAGCAGCCTGAGCGTATTGCCGAACAGCCGGCAGCACCGCAGGAGCAGCAGTTGCGGCGCGGCTATCGTCCGGATGTTCCAACAGCACAGATGGACGCCTATCGCGAAGAGCCGCGTTACCAGGCGCCTCAACGCAGCTTCATTCCGGCTCCGGAGCCTCCCCAGCCTCACTTTGAAGATCGCCCGGCAACCATGCCGCGGCGTCCGGATGTTGTGGAGCCGCCTGCCGAACCGGTACGTAACTTTATTCCCGCTCCTCCGATGCCTCGGGCGGAGCCACAGCCTCACGAGGTCACATTGCCGCCGGTCCACGAGACGCCGCTCAAGAACTATCCTCCGCAGGAACGAGTTGAGACGATGCCGGAGAAGCGCGAACCGGTTCAGCCGATGTATCGCCCCGCGCCGGTGCGGCAGAGCGGCACGGTGCCGGCAGCGCAGCGGGAGCAGAGTCCGGTGCGTCCGRCATGGCTGTATGGTGAAGATCGCCAGCAGCGTCCGCAGCCTCAGCCTGTGCAACAGCAGCCGGAGCCGCCGCAGGTGCCCGATACGCTGCAGCACTCGCGTGAGCGTGTTGCTTCGCGCTGGTTTGCCCTGAAGGGTGTGTTTGATCACTCGCAGGAACAGACCGATCCGCAGCCGGTGCGGAAGCAGGAGTACCGCGTTCCAACCCTCGTCATCTTTTCTCTCGCCGGCGGTGTCGGTAAGACCAGCATGGTGGCTACGCTGGGCCGCGCCATGTCCAGCATGGGGGAAAAGGTACTGCTCACCGATACCACATCGCATGGTCTGCTGCCGTTCTACTTCGGTGCGCGTGAATTGCGTCCGAGCGTGGTGCGGACCTTCTCTCCGCCGCCCGGAAGCACCGATGCTCCCATCTACCTGGTGAACTATGAGCTCGATCAGAAGGGCAACGACCAGGCAACCCAGGAGTGGGTGATGGATGAGGTCGCTCGCAACGGCCAGGGAGCGCATCGCATGATCGTGGACCTCAGTTCCGGCTCGAGCTGGCTGCTGCGCCGCCTGGGACGTTTGAACCCGACTGTGATTGTGCCTCTGGCTCCCGACATGAACTCGGTTATCAGCCTCCAGGCCGTGGAGAAGTTCTTCCACGGAGTCACGGATGCCGATGGGCGTCCGGTACGGCCGAACTATGTTCTGAACCAGTTTGATTCTTCTCTGCCGCTGCACCTGGATGTGCGTGAGGTGATGCGGCAGCTGGTTGGTGACCGCCTTCTGCCCTTTACCATCCGCCGGAATCCCGCGGTGAGTGAGGCTCTGGCAGAGGGCATGACGGTGATCGACTATGCTCCGTCGAGCCCTGTCTCTGAAGACTTTATGAACGTGGCAACGTGGGTGCGTGCGGCTACCGCGCCGGCAACAGCCGGATTCCGCGGAGCAAGGTGGACGGAACGATGACGCATACCACGGCGTGGCGTGAGTTTGAGACTGGCGACAGTCTGGTGATGAAGTTGGTAAGGGTGTTGGTGATCCTGGGCGGTTTCTTCGTCCTGGGAACCACAGGCATGCTCCGGTTGTCCTGGCCGCAGCAGGCTGTACTTGGCCTGCTGACCGTGTTGATCGGCGTATGGATGGATCGTAGCTCTCGCAGCTATCTGGTCACGCTGACGCTGATGCTGGCGTCAATGTTCTCAACCTTCCGGTATGGCTACTGGCGTATCGCAACGGTCGTGGAGTTCTTTCAGGATCCGGGAACAAAGTGGGGACCCCTGGATGCCTTCTTCATCCTGACGCTCTGCTTTGCAGAGACCTACGCCTTCCTGATCCTCTACCTTGGCTATCTGCAGACCATCTGGCCTTTGCGTCGCACCCCCGTGCCTCTGCCGGAGGATCCGAACGAGTGGCCCGAGGTCGACCTGCTGATTCCGACCTACAACGAACCGCTCAGTGTTGTGCGTTACACCGCGCTTGCGGCCATGAACATCGACTGGCCGGCGGACAAGCTGAACGTCTACATTCTTGACGACGGAAAACGCGAAGAGTTTCGCTCGTTCTGCGAAGAAGCTGGTATCGGTTACATGACGCGTGACGATAACGCGCATGCGAAGGCCGGCAACATCAATCGCGCTCTGAAGCGGCTGAGCGCCCCGTTGGTTGCGATCTTCGATTGCGACCACGTGCCGACGCGCAGCTTCCTGCAGGTGACCGTGGGTTGGTTCCTGCGCGATCGCAAGCTGGCGATGCTGCAGACGCCGCACCACTTCTATTCGCCCGATCCGTTCGAGCGCAACTTGGGACAGTTCCGCATCATTCCGAACGAAGGCGAGCTGTTCTACGGCATTGTGCAGGACGGCAACGACTTCTGGAACGCCACCTTCTTCTGCGGAAGCTGCGCTGTACTGCGGCGCGAAGCTCTCGATGAGATCGGCGGCATCGCTGTCGAGACGGTGACGGAAGACGCGCACACCTCGCTACGCATGCAGATCAACGGCTGGAATACGGCCTATATCAACATTCCCCAGGCGGCCGGTCTGGCGACCGAGCGTCTGAGCGGTCACGTCAAGCAGCGTATCCGATGGGCACGCGGCATGATCCAGGTCATGCGTACGGACAACCCTCTCTTTGCCAAGGGACTAAAGCCGGCGCAGCGCCTCTGCTACTTCAATGCGATGTCGCACTTTCTGTATGGCCTGCCGCGTCTGATCTTTTTGACGGCGCCTCTCATCTACCTGATCCTTGGTCACACCAATATCCCCGGCTACTGGGCTGCGATTCTGGCTTACGCATTCCCGCATCTGGTGCTCTCGAGCATCACGAACTCACGTATTCAGGGACAGCATCGACACTCCTTCTGGAATGAGATCTACGAGACCGTGCTGGCGCCGTATATCTTCCTGCCGACGATGATGGCGTTGGTCAATCCAAAGCTGGGTTCGTTCAACGTGACGGCGAAGGGCGGCGTGGTCAATCGCAGGTTCTTTGACTCCCGCATTGCGCAGCCCTTCCTGGTGATGCTGGTGCTGAATGTCATCGGGCTGCTGATGGCGATTCCGCGCTACTTCTACTTCTCGCCCACGCTTCCGTTCCCGTTCAACTATCTCAGCGGACTGTATGACGGCACACATCCAGGCACGATCTGGATGAACGTGCTGTGGACGTTCTTCTCGATCATGATCCTGGGCGTAGCGACGGCCGTGGCCTGGGAAAGCCAGCAGCGGCGTCAGACGGTGCGTATCACGATGAGCGTGCCCGCAGATGTCATTGCTCCGGATGGTGCTGTGATCTCCGGTCTTACCGCGGATATCTCCAGCGGCGGTCTGCAGATGAACGTGGAAGGCAATGCCACGCTCCACGCCGGCGACAACATCAAGGTCGTCTTCCCGGTATTGGATGGCGATGCCGAGATTCCCGCCACGGTGGTTTGGTATGACGGCGTGCAGCTGCGCGCGCAGTTCGACTCGCTGACGATTGAGGAAGAAGAGGCGCTGACGATGGTGCTGTACTCACGCGCCGATACCTGGCTTGGCTGGGGTGAGTCTCGCGAGATTGATAAGCCG
>NZ_JBFRCY010000133.1:0-23523 GCF_052113305.1 Terriglobus sp. YAF25 | reverse complement strand
AGGTTGAACAAAGCAGGTCCTTCGCTTCCGCTCAGGATGACAACCCGGACGGTTGGTGCTCGACAAACGCAGTAATAGAGCGTTTTCATTGCGCGAACCCCATAGGTGCGGAACCCCTACATTAGACCCACAGGAAGAATGTTCTAGTCCCACAAGCTGCATTTCTATAGAGCGGGCCTTCAGCCCTTTAGATTGTTAATACCGCTAACCTGGGGCGTTGCCCCAGGCTGGTATAGAGCGCGCCTTCAGCGCTTATATGTACTGCTTCCGAATCTGTCACCCTAACTACTGCACGACGCCTGAGTCGTCGCCGGTGCTGCTGTTAGCGGCTTTGGTGAGTTGCCAGCCTTGCGGGGTATTGGTGAGCATTGCGGTTGTCGGTTTAGGTCCGCTGAGAGCGAACTGTATCGCTGGGAAGGCGATCTTGGTTTCGGGGGCCTCTGCCCAGGCGGGGACGCCGTCGATGGTGTAGTGATAGTTCACCGTCGTGGTCGCGCCCGGCTGATCGGAGGTAGGCGTGTTGCTGTCAATCGACGCAACCTTGCGATGGCCATAGCAGAAGTTGCCGTAGCCGGGCTGGGATGGATCCGTAGTCCAGGCGGAGCGGCCCTTTTCGCTGATGTCGTAATTGTTCATCTGTTTGGAGACGATGATGATCTTCTTCTCGGCCGAGGTGCGGGTCAGCAGTCCCTGGTCGACCAGGGCGTCGAACTGACGCGTCTTGTCCTGGTCAGAGTGCGCTACTTGTACGGGGAACTGCTGGGGCGTCGGCCATACGCAGAGAGGGTGAGCGGCGTAGTACGTATCGATCGCGCCGGCATAGTTAGGGGCGACCGTGGCTGTCTTCTTGCAGGCCGTCATGACAAAGGCCAGTGCGCTCACCGAGAACGCGATTATCTGCAACGCTTCTTTCACCTTCCGTTTCATGCAACTTTAGTTGCCGGGGCAGGGATTGCAGTTGTCACCGTCCCAGTCATTCTTTCGACTAGAGCGTTTGCCCTCGACTATACCCCTCTCCTGCTGCGTCGTCATGCATTCTGGCGGTGAATTCGGCAATACCCATCGCTGTAGGGTCAAGCTTGCCGTTCGTACCAGCGAAGGACGCGCAGGGCACGGAGAGTATTCCACCGGCTGGGCCCACCAACTGTCTCTCCCATCGGAAACGGGAGCGCCTCGTCGTAAGCACGGTCGAGAAGCCAACGGGCGTCTGGCTGGCGGCGGCTCTTGAGAACCCCGATTGCTTCGCTGAGCCGCGGATCGGCGCGGTTAACCGCGCGGAAGTAATCGAGGGCGCGGAGAATGTCGTAGTGATAGCGCGGCGGGAAGGCGAGCTCCAGGAATTCGGCGTTTGCGACTTCGCCGGTCGAAAGCTTGCGGAAGAGGCTGCGCTCCAGCAGGTATTCCTCACCGCGGGCTCTGGCGGCGGCAATCTCTGGAGACGGCCCGGCGGCGCACTCATACTCGAGCAGACCCTCAAGGACGCAGATGGTGGTGTGGAAGGAGGAGCGGCTGCTGGTTGGAGCGTCGCAGTTCCAGCCTCCATCTTCAAGCTGCTGCGAGATAAGACGTTGCGCGAGGGTTGAGGACGGACGGCCGAAGTAGCCGCCGAGCGCGAGCACACCGCCGTTGATGCAAGGCTCTTCTTCGCCTTCGAAGAATGGATTGCCGCCGGGTGTGGGAGGCCGCAGGTCCCAGAAGCCGGGATGGTCATCCCAACAGAGACTGGTCTCGAGCCGGACAACCGCCGCATCCACGGCGGGATCGGCTGGATCGATTTCGAAGGATCGCAGCAGAAGCATGGTCACGAGCGTTGATGCCCATTTGGGCTCGTCGGTCCGGAGCCATGAACCATCCGGCTGCTGGCTGTAGAGAACCCTTGCTCCCAGRCCTTCGTTTGGGATGCGGGAACGCTCGGATGAAGCTTGTCGAATAGTTCCTTCGTTGACCGCCGATTGGGAGGATTCCACCAGATCGCGCATCGTCTGCCAGCGAATGGCGGGGTCGGATTCGAGTAGCCAGTCTAGAGGAGTCATCGGAGGTCGCCGGAGAGCTATCGGAACTCGGTTCCGTATTTAAGTGCGATCGCGTGGATCTGTTCGCGGGTGAGTTGCTTGGACGGTGTTCCGGGAGCGGTGCAGGTTTCGCGGAAGAAACCTTCCAATCCCGGAGGCGAAACCATCCAGAGAAGGAGCAGTTCGTGATCGGGGTTCTGAAAGCCGTGCCACGCATTACGCGGGATGAAGATGGTTGCGCCCTTTTCGAAGCCCTGGGGAACGTCGTTCAGAAGGACGCTGCCGCTGCCTTCCAGGACGTAGAAGGCCTCGTCCATATGAAAGTGCCGGTGAACGGGAATTCCCGTACCCTGCATTACCTGCTGTGTTCCAAGCGCGAGCTCGCCGGAACCTGTTACCGGAGATGCCTTGATGATGATAGCGCCGTGATCGCGAAAGTGGATGAGGGTTTCACCTTCAGCAGCGCCGAGCACATAGCCTTGCTGGACCGGGTTGTTCGTCTGAGCCGAAGCGGGCGGCAATACCTGGGACAGGCCGAGGCTGCCGGCGCCCACGAGGAAGGAACGGCGTTGTGGATCGAATGCGTCCATCCAGATCTCCCTCTCGGCGTGCGTTGCATGGGATTCTACCGCGTTAACGATGTTGGCTGGATTGACCTCAGCGGGCGACCAGAAAAGCGGGTCCTTCGCTGCGCTCAGGATGACAGCGTTTTAGCTGTCATAGATAGAAGAGCCACCAGGAGCGTCTTCTGGATTTGACCATGGCCACCCGCGGCGGAGTGGATAAAGCAGGGCAAGCGCCGCCAGCCAGACCAAGTACACCAGCGACTCCATGAGTGATTCTTCCTGAATTTCCCTGTCTTACTTTGATTTTTCGATCGACAGAACCGGATCGGTCAAAGGCTGCAGGACGAAGTTGAAGCTGGATACGCTGGAACCATCCATGAAACGGCCAAGGGACTCGATCATACTGCGGCGCTCGGCCAGGTCTTTCGGAACCAGGCCAAGCGCGGCGAGCAGACGCGGTGTGTAGAGATCGACCCCTGCCTCGATTTGATAGCGAAGCTGCCCTGCCGCGTACACCGCAAACTTTGAAAAGATCCAGGCGAGAAGGAAGAAGCAGGCAAGGAGGGAGAGATGGCGGGCTGTGCTTTGCCAGACCTCAGAGAGATGTTTTACCGTCCAGGCGATGGCCGCAACACCGGCGATGAACAGGGCCGCGGAGCTGTTCAGCAGGGCATAGACGGCGGTCTGGGCGGCATAGATCTCATCGCGCTGAGCGGCAGGAATAACCTTCTCGACACGAGACCATAGCAGGCTGGTGTCAATGCCATAGCGAAGCGTGGAATAGCCTTCCAGCGCAGCCATCGTATTGCCGAGCGGCGTGGCCTCGATCCACTCCTCCGAGGGAAACTGTTCGGCGCGGCGGAACACCCGGGCATAGTTGTCATAGAGCTCATGCCGGTTGAGCGAAGCGATTCGCTCCTGTGCGGTATTGGAATGGCAGAGGTCTCTCCAACGCTGCAGCTCCTCATTGATCCAGCCGGAGGGCGCAATCATTCCAAGCTCGTCCTGTGCCTGCTGCCAGTTTGCCGCATCGCTCTGTGAAGCGCGCCCGGCGATCTCCGCGGCGCGCTGAGCCACCAGAGCGCGGATCGATGCCAGCACATAGAGCCATTCGAGAGCCTTCTGTAACTGAGAACGTCTCCACGACCCGAAGTGCGCATTCGCGGCAATCTGCGTACGCCGAAGATTCCATACCTGTTTCAGTTTGTCTTCGCTCGGCAGCGTAAGTTTCTTCCGTACGCTCTCGACCATGGAGACATTGGCATCGAAAGCACGTTCATGCCAGCGGGCGACAGAGATCTTCCAGAGAGCTTGCTCTTTTGCAGTGTTTGCGGATCTTCTTCTGCCGACATGCCACCGGAGACACCAGCCATGTATGAGAGGGAGAGGAATACGCCGGTACAAGACGAGAATCGGAACGCGCAATGCGACAAAGAGCGCACAGAGCAGAAGGTAGGCGATGAGGATTCGCAGCACGCTCTGCCATTCGGTTTTGAAGGACACCAGGGTCACGATGAGTTGCGTGCAACCCTGCCAGCCCTTCGTATACCCGAGCACACAGTTGACACACAGCAGAGCGGGAAACGCACCGGTAAGAAACAGGCTGCGCCATGAGATTCCGCGAATGTCGAGCTGCTTGATCAGTTCGCCCATTGCCGGCTACTTCTTATGGAGGTCGCACGGGTCGGCGTCAGCCCAATGTCCTCCGCGGCAGTAGATCAGCGGGGGACGGGCGGTTGTGAGCCACTCGTGGTGATAACTGCCGCCACGAATTCCACCGCGCTGTACAGCAGTAATGGCGCTTTGAAAATCCTTTACGGTGGCATCGAGCATGCCGGCGATCCGGCCAGTTGCCCAATCGACCACAACAATGCCGGTGAGAGGCCCCTGTGGAGAACGAACGACAATGTGCGAGATCTCTCCGGCATCAACAACTCCGGCGACCGCCGCAGCATCGGCGTCTTCCTGCACCACCAGCGTGCGCAGCGGGTCGAGGCGCAGGCCTAATTCAACCAGAAGAGCCGGTGAACTTTGCAGGTTGTCGAAGGAGTAGGCAACTTCCCCTATCCTGACAGGACGACCGAGAGAGGAAAGGCTTTTATAGTGCGACATCGAAGACCTCCTGCGGCGGAGAGTATGGTTCCTGATGGCGTGTTGGAATGATTGCTGAAGATGGCAAAGTTTTCAATACGTTTGTTTACCGGATCGGAGCCGGCAAAGGACAACGGCTACGCCGAACCGCTACAATCGACTCCGCTTCTGTGACCGTAGATATCAGCCAGATCGAGATGTATCGRCCTGCTTTGACCGGCCACTGTTACCGCATGCTGGGATCTGTCTTCGATGCGGACGACGCCGTGYAGGAGACGATGATCCGGGCGTGGAAGAGCCTTGAGAGCTTTGACGGCCGCTCGACCTTGAAGACCTGGCTGTACCGCATTGCCACGAACGTATGTCTCGATGAGCTGAAGAAGCGTGGCCGGCGTGCTCGGCCGGTTGACGAAGGAATGCCTTCTCCGGGTGCGCCTCCGCTGGAGTCGTTGACACAGCAGCCGCAGGAGTACTGGATTGAACCGATTCTGGATACACAGGTGGTATCGAACGATGCCAGCCCGGCGGAACAGGTGGTGCAGCGGCAGAGCGTGCGGCTTGCTTTTGTGGCAGCACTGCAGAATCTTGCTCCACGACAGCGCGCCGCGTTGCTGATGACGGAGGTTCTGGGGTGCTCTGCCGCCGAGGTGGCGGAGACGCTGGAGACTTCCGTGCCTTCTGTGAACAGCGCATTGCAGCGCGCCCGGGCAACGCTGGCGAAACGCAGTGAGGAACAGCCGGTTTCGTTGACCGCAGCCCAGCAGGGAATGCTGCGGCGCTATGTCGCCGCTTTCGAACAGTACGACGTCGCCGGGCTTACGGCGCTGATGCGTGAGGATGTCACGCTGTGCATGCCTCCGTTCGAACTATGGCTGCAGGGGCCAGAGGAGATTCAGACGTGGATGCTGGGCCTGGGTTGCGGCTGCAAGGGATCGCGCTTGTTCCCAACCTCTGCCTCCGGCTGGCCTGCATTTGTGCAATACCGCCCGAATAGGGCTTCACCCTAGGCTGGTATAGAGCGCACCTTTGGTGCTTACCGTCGCCAATTTCATCGTTGTGGCTTATCTCAAGAAGATACAGAAAGCGAAATACACCCAATTTCCCAAGAAAACTCAAACTTGAATTTGTCGATACAGCCTAGTTCCTGGTTGCTAGTTGAACCCGGCAAAGAATTTTTGGGTTAGACCGATGAGTTTTGGTCGCCGGGGCAGTCAATGCGTTCGTAAAGGAGAACACGAACCATGACTGCACAAACGATTGCGAACTCTGAGAGCTTTTCAACCTACCCCGCACAGAACACCGTTTCCCGAACCCAACTCTGGGTCGGACGCGTGTTGAGCTGGCTGGCCGCGGCTTTCTTTCTGATGGATGCCGGCATGAAGCTGGTTAAGCCGCCCTTTGTGGTGCAGGCCACCGTGCAGCTCGGCTATCCCGAAAGCTGCATCATCGGCCTCGGTGTAGTGCTGCTGCTGAGCACACTTCTCTACCTCATTCCCCGCACCGCCATTCTGGGCGCGGTGCTGCTGACGGGCTACCTGGGTGGAGCGGTGGCAACACATGTTCGCGTCAGCGCAGGCTGGTTCAACATCCTGTTCCCGGTTGTCTTTGGCGCGATTGCCTGGGCAGGCCTCTATCTGCGCGACTGGCGGCTGAAGACTGTCTTCGCACGCTAGAGCATTTTTCCTGTAGGCGTCGTGCGGGGCTTGTGCATCTAGGGACGTTTTCCTCAATGAAAACGCCGCTGCACACTCCTCACGGGATACTCCGCAACAGGAAAATGCTCTAAATCCCCCCCACAACTCGACACAAGGAGATCACGATGAAGAGCGTTCTTGCATTTCTGCACTTTGAAGGCAACTGCCGCCAGGCGATGCATTTCTATCAACAATGTCTTGGCACGGAGCTGCAGCTCACCCCGTATCCCAATGCCGAAGGTCAGCCTTCGAGCGATGCCGATGCCATGATCATGCACAGCCAGTTGAACTACAGGGGTCAAGCCATTCTGATGGCCTCGGACTCAGCGCCCGGTGGCAAGGTCCATGCCGGGAACAACTTTACGGTCTCAGTCGACTGCGAGTCACTGGCTGAGCTGGAACAGTTCTTTGCTGTGTTTGCAGACGGCGGTACGATTCGCCTGCCGCTGAGCGATATGCCATGGGGCGCACGTTTCGGCATGTTGACCGACAAGTTCGGAATCCAGTGGTTCTTCAACTGCGCCCTTTCTTAATAAGCCGCGATAACACATCGACTTCACATCTTCACAGTAAAAGGAGCAATGGACGTATGAGCAACACGACGACAGAGACCAAAGGCCGCGACCTAATTCTTACCAGCGTGATTGACGCCGCACCGGAGAAGCTGTTTCGCGCATGGACGGAACCGGAGTTGATGAAACAGTGGATCGCTCCCCTACCGTTCACGACCACGCATGCGGAGACTGACCTTCGTGCAGGCGGAACGACGATGTTCGTAATGCGCGGTCCGGACGGAACGGAGTTTCCATCCCGCGGCGTCTATCTGGAGGTAGTGCCGAATGAGCGTGTGGTCTTCACCGACGCCTATACCGACGCATGGGCGCCCTCGGAGAAGCCTTTCATGACCGTCACGCTTACGTTTGAGGCATACGAGGGGAAGACGAAGTACACCGCGGTCGCGCGCCACTGGACCGAGGCGGATCGCGAAGCACACGAGAAGATGGGCTTCCATGAGGGGTGGAAGGTCTGCACGGAGCAGCTTGCGAAGTTAGTTGGTGGACTATAGAAGCCCCGCGCCATATTTGAGATCAACCATCTCCACGTGCCCATGTCCCCATAGGGACATGGGCCGTTTTTCGCTTCGCTGGCAGAATTCGTGCCCGGGACCACTATGCGATGGAGAGCAGGCTGGCTTCACGCCCATTTGTCCGCTTGGTTCATCTACTTCGCAAAGACCGTTCCGCAATGGTAAGAAGGATGGGCGGAACTGCCGGGACGTAGAACGTCCGCAACCATGTCTACAAGAGAGAAACAAAGTTATGGGCAGCACAGCATACTGGGTGAACCGCACGAAGCGGCACAGCCTGCTCGCTATGAGCGCGATCATCATCACCGCCGGCGCTTATCTTGCGACACCTCCTCCTGACTTCAGGCATCGGCTCAGCATGGCAACAGCGTATGCCAGCCTAGCTTTCTTTGTGGCTTCGCTGTGGCTTGGTCCGTGGAACGTTCTTCGCCGCAGACCAAACCCGGTGAGCTTCGACCTGCGCAGAGATATCGGCATCTGGGCCGCAATACTTGCGCTGGTACATACCGCCGTTGGCTTGACGGTGCATCTGCGGGGGCGGATGTGGATGTACTTCTTCAAGCGCCTGCATCCGTTGGCGATCCAGAATACGGAGTTTGGTTTCGCCAACTTTGTCGGGCTGGGGGCGGCGTTACTCTTTCTGGTGCTGCTGGCGATCTCGAACGACCTTTCGCTACGCCGCCTCGGGGTAGGGCGTTGGAAGGCAATACAGCAGTGGGCCTATGTCACTTTCGGGCTCACCATCGCGCATGGAGTTGCGTACCAGATGATCGAGAAACGCAAGCTTCCATGGGTGGTTGTGTTTGCCTGCCTGAGCGTTGCGGCGGTCGTGATTCAGACGATTGGGTGGAGGGTACGAAGACAGGGAACCGTTGATTCACGATGACACCGTTTTGATGAGAACCTCGGAGACGCCACACTCGTCCTGATAATCGGCGTGTGCAGTTTCGTCGTGGTTGCGTTGGATACCGGTGCGGTCGAGAAGCATCGACGTCAGCCACACGACAACGATATTCGCCATCAGTGCCCAGATGCCGGCATAGAGCCTGATGTTTGTGCCTGCGATGTTGAGTGCATAGACAGAGGAGTGCAGGCGCAGCGCCGCGGCCATCGATGTTCCTACGGTCATCCCGGCGACCCAACCGGCGATGAGAGCCTGGTGATGGAAGACCCTCTTCCAGAGACCGAAGGTGATGGCAGGGAAGGTCTGCAGAATCCAGATTCCGCCCAGCAGTTGCAGGTTGATGACGAAATCGTGCGATGAGGTAAAGACGAAGAGCAGTGCTCCAAACTTGACGCCGAAGGAAACATTCTTGGCGACGCGCGACTCCTGTTGTGCCGTTGCATGAGGCCGGAAGTAGGCGCGGTAGATGCTGCGGGTGAAGAGGTTGGCGGCTCCGATCGACATGATCGCCGCCGGCACCATCGCCGCCAGCGCGATGGCAGCAAAGGCAAGACCGGTGAACCAGGGCGAGAAGAAACCGGTCATCAGCTCCGGCACGACTCCGCTGGAGGTTGCGGGGTGAATTCCGGCAGCGACCGCGACCACACCGAAGAGAGCGATAAGCCCCAACAGGAAGGTATATGCGGGCAGGAGCACCGCATTGCGGCGAATGACCTGGCCGCTGCTCGAAGCGAGCATGGTGGTCACGGTATGGGGGTACATGAACGCCGCCAGAGCGGAACCCAGTGCAAGCGAGGCGTAGGCGGTGTAGTCCCTGGGAAGCAGAATGAGCGATGCCGTGTTCTGGCGGCTCCAGACAGCATCTGCCCCGGAGAAGATGTGGGTGTAACCACCGGCCTTTGCAGGAATGATGACGATGGCGGCGATAACGACGACATAGATCAGAACGTCTTTCACGATCGCGATGATGGCCGGGGCGCGCAGACCGCTCGAATAGGTGTAGAGCGCCAGGACGAGGAATGCGACGAGGAGCGGCAGATCCTGCTGGATCCAGGAATCTCCAGTAAGGCCAAGCTGCGCCAGCACGGCTCCCATGCCGGCAAGCTGCAGGGCGATGTACGGCATGGTTGCCGTAATGCCGGTGATGGCCACCAGCGTCGCCAGGGTGCGGCTGCCGTAGCGGCCATGCACGAAGTCAGCCGGTGTGATGTAGCCGTGTTTGCGGGCGACGGACCACAGGCGTGGCATGGCAAGAAAGACAAACGGATACACGATGATGGTATAAGGCAGCGCGAAGAAACCCATTGCGCCGGTGCCGAAGACGAGAGCCGGCACAGCGATGATGGTGTAGGCGGTGTAGAAGTCACCGCCCACAAGGAACCACGTGATCAGTGTGCCGAACTGCCGGCCGCCAAGACCCCATTCGTCGAGCTGGTCGAGGTCCCCGCGCTTCCAACGGGCACCGAGGAAACCAAGCACAGAGACAGCGGCAAGGATCGCGAGGAAGACAAGAAAGGCTGGGGAGTGAAGGAGCTGCATTTAGCGTGTCCTCCAGTAGACAATGCCGGTCAGTGCCGCAGTGAGAAAAACCCAGACGAACTGGTACCAGTAGAAAAACGGCACCCCGTAGATCTCCGGCGTACGCCGTGCATAGAGAAACGGCAAAAGAAGACCGAGATAAGGAAGGACGAGCAGCCACGTCCATCGGCTTTTAGTGTTTTGCGCGAGCTTCATGTATGACTCCCAAAATGATGCAGCGGTTCCACGCCGTAATTGCGGCGCAGACTATTTGAAATGCACTTCGATCGTTTGTGGCGATGCATGCTGCGGAAAACGCAGCCATGCGGTGGCGCCGTCAGAGCCGAAGGCGGTATGGTCGAGGGCAGCGCCGTTCACACGTACTCCGGTAACGGCGGAGGCTGTCTTGATACGAACCATGGCCGTGGAGCCTTCAATGCCATCGGCGGAGAAGGTCAGTAACTTCTGTTCATTGTGTTCGTTGCTAATGCGTCCCGCAGATGCAATGACCGTTGGCGTTGCAGTGCTGATGGCCGCAATATCGAGAAGGAAGCGGTGCGTGTTCCCTTTGGGCGCGTAGGTATGCAGCACGTCCATGTTGGCACTGAAGAGATCGACGTAATATCCGGATGCTTTACCGGAAGAAGCGGTCGTTGCTTCAGAAAGTCCCTTCGCGATGATGTATGGTCCACGGCGAAGGACAAGGCGATCGCTCTCCTCGAGTCGCATCGACCTTGCCGCGAGCGCAGTCTTGACGCTGTTGAGGAGATGGTGCGAACCATCCGCCTGCATCGCCAGCGCGGTCGGCGATGCGGCCTCGTGGAGCACTGCTCCTTTGCCCACATGCACGACACCGGTCTGCGAGCTCGCGATACCGAGCTCTTCAAAGAGTTCATCCATCGGGCGGGCATAGTGACGCGGCGCGGCATTCCACCAATCGGTGACGGCCTGATACGGATCTTTTCCGTCATCGATCACGACGAGGACTCCACCAGCCTTTACCCAATTGACGAGTGCATGGTGGAAGGCGATGGACGGCGGCTTCTGCCCTTCATAGGTGAGCAGCAGGCAGCGATAACGGTCGGCAATCTTCGCCTGGTGGAAGCTTTCGATCTGGACCGGCTCCACCGGGATGCCGTGAGAGACCAGCGGCAACGACAGGCCGAAGAAGGAGCTCAACCGCTCATCAGAAGAAGAGGGCGTGGCGCGCTGGAACATCAGGGCGTCTGAGACCAGAACACCGATTCCTTGTGAGCCCGCTGCCAGCCACTGTGCACGGCCTGCGCTCTTCTTCATCTGGCCGAGAGCATGGAAAACGGTCTGGAGCTCCGTCTCATAGGAAGCCGCTATAGGCACCCGCTTGGATGGATCAGCCTCCGAGGGATAGACGCCTCGCGGACCGAAGATGCGCTCGGGCCACGGCACAAGCTCGTAGCTGCTGACCTCCGGCTGAAAGAGCGATGCCGTCARCGTGCTCTCCCAGTTGAAGCGATAGTCTTCCCAGGTATGGTTGGGATTGTCTTCGATGGGATCGTTCAGGTACCAGACCTTGCGGCCTGAGGCGCGGACGAGATTCTGCATGGCGCCGTATTCCAGGAAGGCGGCCTCGAAGGTACGCTCCTGCACCTTGCCGTCATAAGCGTTGGGTGTGCGCGATGTTCCGGTCCAGACCTGCGCGATGTATCCATCGGCGCCGACATCGATCAGCGACGACTCCGGACTGACAATGCGCCACTGCGCGTAGTTCACCAATGAATGAGTCGCGACGTAGCAGGGAATTCTTTTGTGATGTGCGTCTCCGTACTGCTTCACTGCGGCAAAGACATCCGCAAGCGCGCGGCGATAGAGGAAGTACTTGAGCTTCGATGCGCGATACTGTGCGTCCGGCGAGCTGTCGGGTGATTCCCATGGAGTTCCGTAGAAGGCCTGCCACTCGCGTTTGAAGCTTTCGCTCCAGCCGGACTTCGCCCAGAACTCGGGCTCCTCCAGGAAGACCGCTTCGACACCGGCATCGAGAGCGCGCAGCACTCCGGCTGCAAGGAATTTTCCATACGAGGCCGATGGAGCGATGTAAGGGATGCGGGGATTGCTGCCGTGCAGGACCATCTTCCCATCGCGGTCCATCTGGGCTTCGTCCCAGTGCTTCTTGCCGTCGAAACGGCCGTCGAGATAATCGCTGTACTCTCCCCAGGAGACGCCGGTCATAAGCGCAACGTGATATCCGTGACTGCGCCAGCTTTCGACGCGCTGGGGAAGCGTGGCGTCGATGCCATAGACGATGGCCGTGCCGGCCTCGATGTTCAGCCGCGGCGACCAGAGAGCATGAGTTTGGAAGTTGATAGCCTCTGCATCCTGCCCCTGGGCATGGCTGAACCCGAGAGCGATCATCGTGACGACGACCGCTCCCATGGTGAGGAAATGCTTCCAGCTTGATGGTCTCGTATCGACCGGCATGATTAGAGCGCGTCTCCTGATGCTCAGTTAGGGATCAATACGGTTGCGCCCGTACCGCCTCCGGTCTGTTGCCCTACCTTCGCGGCATTGTTGCCGTAGAGGTCGGTTCCGTAGACGGTATAGGCCGAGGTCGAAGCACCTGTCCCAAGAATGATTCCATAGTCCTGCAGGTTGCCGTTGACGGAGGCATTGGCATAACTGGAATTGGCGATCCAGCCATTCATGCCACCAACAAAGACCGTACTGCCCACAGATGGTCCAACATACACACCGGAGAGCGGTCGTGTCTGCATGGTGCTGTACGGAGTCCATCGGTTGGAGTTATTGCCGATCTGGCAGTTGATGAGTGAGACCGTGGCGCCACCCTGCAATAGGAAAGCCTCGAAGGCTGCTCCGCGGCTGCCGGAGGTGAGAATCCTGAGGTTTCCGCTGACACCGCTCTCGGCGAAGAAGGCGATGTTGCGGGTGTTAATCCAGGGCTCGTCGAAGTCGGCATCGGTGGCCTGCTGCAGGTCGGCTCCGTAAACATAGGCATGATCGATTGCGAACTTGAACGACGAGAGATTGTGCGGTGTTCCCTGATCGTTGGCGACCGTCTGGTAACCCACTCTGCCTTCGATCAGTGTCCCTGAGTCGGTGCGGAAGCGTGTGACTCCACCGACAAGACGGATCCACTCGAGATCCGGAATCTGATCCGGGTAATGTTGCGGCCATCGCCGAGCACCTGGATGGCGGCATGGTTGATCACAAGCGGATTCGATAGGTTGTAGATCTTGCGCGTGTACGAGCTGAAGCTGCTATTGAAGTGGCCGGCTGGCAGATACAGCACAGCGCCTTCCGGAAACTGGTTGGCTGCGATGTCTTCCCAATAGGTGAAGTTCGCCGCGTTGATGTTTCCGGAACTGTCCACCACAGGATGTGTACTAAGCGAAGAGGAGGTGAGATCGATCCACTGGCGATCGCGAATTTCGGGCAGGTCATACAGATTGAAGCCTTTGACCACGGCCATCACACCGGTTCCGACCGGATCGGTAGGCAGGTTCTGAAGCGACCAGCCATCCTCTGCCGGCGGGTTGAAGTAGCCGGCGTTGTAGAGCGTGTAGTAGCCGCTGGGGTTGGTGATGGTGATGCCGGAGCTCCGCTGCGCCGTAGGGATGTTGAGAAAGTCGATGTTCGAAGCAATCAACGTAGGCGTATGCCACGGCGTATAAAGCGGGCTGGTAGTGCTGACATACATACCCCAGTCCTCGTGAACTGTCGTTCCATTCGCGGAGCCGAAACGTCCGCCGACGACGTTCAGCGAGGTGACGCTGGAGTCTACGGAGAGATCGGCGATGGGCAGGTCATCAGAGCTCGCGCTTGACTTGCGCTGACCGCTGTTCAGCAGGACGGCATTGACCAGGTTGATGTTCATGCCTCGCTGTACGCGGATGGCGCTCAGGCCGGTGTAAGAGGTCCGAAGGTTCGTCAACGCAAGGCCGCCATAGAAGTTCGGTGTCACCTTGATAGCCTCTGCACCGGCGTAGTTGATGGTGGTATCACTGACGTAGACCTGCCGTGCGAAGTCGACCAGCATTCCCTGCGCATTGGTGTGCTGAATCAGCAGAGAGCGCAGGTAGACATCGTTGGCGAAGGTGGTGGAGTCAGCACCGGTGATGTGAAGTCCGACACCGCCTCCGGAGAGATTGCCACCGATCAGCTCCATGTTGGCGGGAATGATCGCCAGGGTCGTACTCGTATTACCAGTGCTTGCGGTGACCGTGAGCGCATGCATCTTGATCGCATCGGTATTGAACGTTCCCAGCCGCGCACCGAATGTCCCTCGTACACCGGAAATATTGATGTTCAGGAAGTAGGGGCTGGTGCTGTCGCCAACGTCGAGACCGTTGTATGCGTTGGTAATAGTCAGATCGCGAACGAGTGTTTGATGCGGCAGATTCATAGCCAAACCGGTGGCGGTGTCTCCCTCGCTACCCGAACCCGCAGTCCCGGTAAAGGTCAGGTTGATCCCGATCAGGCCACCGTAGTTGAAGGTGCGGGTCCCGGAGTAGTCCGCGTTGCCGTTGAAGCGGATCGCGGCCGGCGTATCGATGATGGGAACATCCACGCCAAGTGTCGTTTCGATAGCGCTGCGATTGTTGTAGTCGTCATCGATCAGCGAGTCGTCGTAGGTCAGTGTGGGATAGCTTCCGTTCTGGCCGGTGGAGGTTACGGCTCTAACGCCGACCAGGGTAACTCCGCTGCCTTCGAGCTGCAGCGTATGGGCAAGATAGTAGGTCCCCGGCGCGAGCAGAATCACGCCACCCTTGGACAACGAGGCGGAGGCCATGGTGTTGATCGCCGCCTGAATGGTGGCGGAAGCATCAGCGGGCGCGGCCGGCGGAGTCAGCATGACTGAAGAGTTGAAGACGTAGTTAGTGGTTCCGGAGGGCTGGTGCTTCAGAAGCGCTCCGGCGGGTATGGTCTGGCCAACCGCCGATGAGGCTGCCAGAAGCATGAGAGCTGCGATACCAGATGTAAAACGCGCAAGTTGGGACATGGAGCTCCTTTCAGGAACACCGATCTGTCGTGAATTGAACGGCAAAGCGGGTGATACAACCAGCCATGGGAAAAGGAAGGAGACCGCAGGATGGCGGTCTCCTTTGAGGCACTACTGGTTCAACACGTCTTTGAACTGTGTGAGATCAACTTCGAGGATGGCGTTACCGGAACGCAGGCTCTGCTGCAGCGCCTTGATATCGACGGCCTGTACGGCAACCTTGTTCTTCACCGCCAGCGCAGCGCCCGCGCCGGCCGCCTGCCCCAGAATCATGTACTGCGGCTCCATGCGAAGCGTGGAGTAAGCTGCGTGGCTGGTGGATGGGCAGATCGTGACCAGCAGATTGGTAAGCTCTGACGCCTTAGGAAGCAGAATGCGATACGGCATCTGATAGGGAACGTGCTTCATCCGCACCTGCTCGGTACGCTGCGGAACGCCCTCGGTTGCGACTTCACCCTTCTCGTCCGCGAACATCTGTACTGGATGGACATCCAGGCCGTAGCTGCCGAGGCCAACGGAGTCAGGCTTGGTGAGGTTTTCAACGACATCCTGCTGCCGCATGACGTAGTCGCCAATCAGGCGGCGGGCCTCGCGCACGTAGACTTCATAGGGCCAATTGTTGTGGTCGACAAACTCATCCTTCGCCAGACCCCACTCGTTGACAGCGTTCTGGAGAGCGTTGGGTACGCGCGGATCGTTCGCCATGAACCACAACATGCCGGCAATGAAGTCATAGTGCTGCTGCCAGATGCGTTCGCGTGTGGCGTAGTTCGCATCGGGATAGTCCCAGCTTCCGGCGACGAAGTCGGCGTAATTCAGGTCGGCCTTATCGCTGGCAATCGCCAGGGCCGGCCAGAAGCCTTTGACCAGACGCTCGTCGGAATCGTGACTCGCCGCAACCAGCATGCGGTTCAACAGCACGTCGTAGAGATGCGGGTTATAGTGCGTGGGCTTGGGATAGGGAAGCTGATTCTTCTTGTCGTGTGAGAGGACGACGCGGAAGTTATACGCCTGGGTCTTCTTGTCGGCGTCACCGACGTTGCCTTCGCGATGTGGCATCACGCCGGCGAGCAGCTTACCCTCGGCGTCCAATGCCTTGATATGTTCGGAGTGAGCATCACGCACGCCGGCGGAGTATTCCCCGTACTGCTTCTGCGACTCGCGGCCGACAATATAGGAGGCTCCGGCGAAGGCCATGAGATCGCCCTCATAGGTTGCATCGATGAAGACCTTGCCGCGAAACGTCTTGCCATCCTCGGTGTTGATGGCGACGATCTGCTTGCCTTCCTTTTTGATGCCGCCGTGTTCTTTCAGCCGGCTGCCGGCAGCGACAACGACCTTAGCTTCCTTCAGCATGTCATTGAAGATCTGCTCGGCGATATGCGGCTCCGTATTCCACATGCTGGCGTGGGTGAGGTGGTGTTGCTGGTAGTACGTATCCCCGCGCTGCCAGAACTCATACGGAATGCCGCCGATGACGCTGGGACGGCCAACATCCGTGCGAAATAGCCCGTTGGTCACCATGCCGCCCAGATGAGGATTGGCCGAGACCAGCGCAACCTTTGACGCTCCGTTACGCGCAGCGCTCACGGCGGCGATGATTCCGGAGGCCGACCCTCCGTAGACCACGACGTCGTACACATCCTTTTCCGCGGCCATCATGGAACGCGGAGTCGACAGCAGGGACAGAAGCAGCAGCAAGAGAATTCGAGTCGGTCGCATAATTTCCTTTTGCAGTAAGTGAGTTTCATCCACCGGGTCACTCCCCGATCCACAGCCAGCGGATGGCTTCGATCGCAACATCGCCGTCAGTGCCGGCGGTACCGACGGTCACGGAGGGCGATTCCCCCTGAGCGATGTGGAAGTCGGCGAGAGGGACAAAGGCGAATGGCGTGTCCTTGACCTTCTCATTAAGGTGAAGCGTGCGGGTTCCCTGATTCGTGGTCACGGTAATGGGCACATTGGTCGCTCGCCTGATGCTCTTGGGATAAGCGATCGCGAGGCGATAGGTTCCAGGCCGCGACAGCTTTGCTTCGAACCGTACCGACTTCTTGCCCTTGTCGTTGTTCAGGTCGTGCCAGGCGACGAGGTCTCGTTCATCCAGACCGGCAATTGCGGTCTTATCCCATAGACCATGCTCCTGCGCCTGCTCATAGCTCATCGTCACATCGGGTGTTCCATCCGCTGCTGTCCCAACGGTGCGCTTAGCAATCAGCGAGGAGTTTCCGTCGGAGTCCACCACGGTAAGGCTGACCGTATATGGTTTGCCCGCAACGAAGGTCCACTTCGGCGCAGCATCGGTGCTCTGCACGCTGCCCGATCCATCGAAGTTCCAGAAGTACTGCGTGAGAGGCGAGTGCACCTCAAGCGTCTTCACGTGGAATTGAGTTGCAGCTCCCGGCGCGGCCGGGTCGTCCATSTCGAWGGCGACGCGCGGACGGAACATGGGATCGAGCGGGATCTTCTGCTCGCTGAGCCGCCTGCGCAACTCGTCCGTCGAGATTGCCTGAACCGAGAGATTCTTCTCGATCGCCATCGATGCGGCCAAACCAGCCGCCTGACCAAGCTCCATAAAGACCGGCTCCATGCGGATGGTGCAGTACGCGATGTGCGTCGCCGAGAGATCGACAGGAACAAGCAGATTGTCAGGACTGGCAGGCGTAATGGAGCGATAGGGAATGCTGTAGGGATCGGTCCATCCGGCGATGTTTCCACCCTCCTGGATGAGGCCCTTATCCGTAAGGATGGTTTGCACCGGATGCGAGTCGATAACGTAGCTGCCGATGGCAATTCCGTCGGGCTTTGTGCGGTCGTGCTGCACATCGTTCTGGGTCATCAGGTAGCGGCCGATCATCCGCCTAGCCTCGCGAACGTAGAGCTGTGAAGAGACGTTGCCCGTGTCTGCGAACTCGTCTTTTGGCAGGCCCCATTCGTGCGCGGTCTGCTTGAACTCATCGCTCAACGATGGATCGTTCTGCAGCATGTACCAGAAGGTCAGCCAGAGATCGCGGGTGTGCTCATAGACGGCACGGCGCGTTGCCGGATCCGCCTCGACGTAGTTGAGGTTTCCGTCGACATCGTCTGCCTTGTTGGGGTCGGACTTTCCATTTACCGGTCCCCACTCAGGAACGTCTGGAAAGAGCTGTTGGAAGGTGTGAATGTTCTTCTGGTGAATGTGCGCGAGGAAATCTGCAAAGGCCTCAGGCGTGTAGTGCTGCGGTTTTGGGAAGGGCACCCGAAGGTCCGCGCGGTTCGTAATCGTGGAACGGATGCTGTAGGCCTGAAGCCGCTGATCTCCTTTCCCGATCAGCTCGCGCGGACCGCGGTTCATGCCCGCCAGCGATTCGTTATACTCCGCAGAGCCCTCACGACCCACACGATACGGTACATGCGCCGCCGCCATCAGGTCGCCCTCATACGAGGTATCGATGAAGACTTTGCCGGCGAGCTGCTGCAGGCTCTTATCCGGAGCCTGCACTGTGATCGACTGCAGATGATTGGGACCAAGTGAAGCTGCTGTGAGCTGCCGCTCCTTGAGAACCGTGACCTTCGCGCCCGAGAGCATCTCTGCGAAGACCTGTTCTGCCACATGTGGCTCAAAGAAGATGCCGCCTTTGGTCGCGCGAGCCTGTTCGGAATCTTTACCAAAGGCGTGCTCATAGTGGGCCAGAACCCTGGCAAAGAACTCGGCAGGCAAGCCACCGATGGTCTCTCGTCGTCCGATGTCAGTCTTCGTCAGGCCTCCGGCGACAATACCGCCGATGTGCGCCGACGGCTCAACAAGAACGACATGCCTGCCTTCGCGTGCGGCTGCCACTGCAGCTGTAATACCTGCAGGAGTGGCGCCATAGATCACTACAGCCGTCTCTGAGGGTTGTGCGATGCTCGTCTGCTGCATGGCGAAAGTCGCGATCGTGGTGACTGTGCCGAAGTTGGCCGATGTAGGCGTTCCATTTGGCGCCGACATCTGCGGGTGATTGAGGAAGTTGTAGGACTCCGCACGCAACTGCGTGGTGATGGTGTGGTCGTGCCAGCTTGCGGCGATGTTCTTCACCAGAACGAAGTCGACGTTCTGCAGCATGTCACTGCGCACATGCGGAATCTGGCGACCCATGTTTCCGAAGGAGTAGGAGCCTGCGCTGGTGATGACGCTGGTATCGAACCACTGTTGCGGTGTCGGGTTATCGAGCTGCGCGTTCGCACCTGGAGCAAGGACCGCCGGACGAGCGATGTTGACCGGGAAGCCGGACTGCAGGCGGATGATGGTGTTTGCATCCCAGCCGCCAAGCGCCGTCTCCATCAAGCGGTTCATGTCGTGCGCGAAGCGCCTTCCACGGCCGAAGGGAAGCTGGCCAAGGAAACTGATGATGGCCTGATGTGTAGCGTCCTGATCGGAAAGGCCGTACTCTCCGGCGCGATTGTAGGAGTCCAGCGGAACGCCGAGGTTATCCATCGACTTCGCATAGGTGTAGGCGACGTTTACGCTGAGCGCCTTCGAGAAGCGCTTGGTCACCTGCACCGTGCCGGCATTGTAATTGGTCTTTCCGGCTGGCTCGTAGGCCTGCACCACTCCGCCGTCGCCGACATATTGCGGGTAAGGTAACAGCGACTGGCGCAGGGTAATGGTCTTCTGCCCGGGCGCGGACTGGTTCGCCAGGACTCCATAGAACGGGTTGGGAACAGTGGTCGTGGTGAGCTTCGAACCGAGGCTCAGATACTGATTGGGCAACTGGTTCAGGTTCTTCGAGGTAGCGATATGCGTTCCCAGGTTCCCCCAGTAGTGCATGTCGAGCACGAATCCATAGGGGAGCTGCTTCTGGAAGTCGAGGCTGAACATCTGCACGTAGCCCGAGGTGTAGTGATAGAGCGGAATGCTGATGGTGGAACCGGCGCCTGTATTCGGATCGCGGTTATTGCTGGGAAGCGTTGCGCCCTGCGGGAATGGATCGGTCAAAGAGTTTGTTGGGATCACGCTGTCGATCGGCATCAGCGTATCGACCGTTGTTCCAATCGCGCCTGCGCCGCTGGCCTGCACGGATTTGGGAAGGAAGAAGATGCCGTAGCCTCCGCGCAGCACGGCCTGACGCGGCAACTGGTAGGCGAAGCCGAAGCGCGGATTGAAGTTGGTCCACTTGGTCTCCTGCTGATCTCTCGACTGACCGCTGCCCGCCCATACGGCGACACCGGTGAGGTTGGGAAGATGGGCCGGACCGGCGAGAGGACTGGGAGCCGTGGGATCGAACCATGCGACGCGGTTGTACTTCTCGCGATTTCCGCGGCTCAGGTCCCAGCGTAGACCGAAGTTCAGCGTGAGATGTGAGGTAGCGCGGAAGTCATCCTGCACGAAGAGAGCGGAGTACAAGCCGCCGGTGGAGATACTCGCGACCTTGCGGATGTAGCTTCCCGCAGCGCCGGTGGTCGAGCTTACACCCGACGGAATCCCGAGCAGGAAACTGGCCAGGTCGTTCCCCTGCGTCTTGCTGGTAGCCGCAGTTGGATTCTGCTGGGTGAAGGTGTGATCGAACTTCAGCGTACCGGAAGAGTTAGCGTTCTGATACTCGTTGAAGTTGAGAATCCAGTACTCCGCGCCGAACTTCCAGGAGTGGCGTCCGCGCGTATAGGTAAGCAAGCCGGTGGTGACGTAGTTATTTCGAGGCTGATGCTGCTGTCCGACGGAGCTCTTCTGGGTGAGTGCACGATAGTCCGTCATCGAGATGATGGGGAGCTGCGGAGCATGTAGTGATCGTCAGTCACTGTACCCGCGATTGCAGGCGGCATGGCTCCGGGAACGATACGAGCATCGGTCTGCCGCGAGAAGCGGCCGAAGATCGTGGTCTTCTGTCCCGGGTGAAGATCGGTGCGGAAGTCGTACTTGTTGGTGTTGGTGACCGAGTTGTCGGTATAGATGTAGTTGTTGACGTTGGTGACGGCATTGCCCGGCTGGTTGGGCAGCGGATAGGACTTCAGGATGTTCAGCGCCACCGGATTGATGCGGTTTGCGGGAACGATGTTCCCCTTGAAGGCCGTGCGGCGTCCGGTGGTGGCGTTATATGTGGCCGGATCGTAGATGAGCACCTGCGCAGGAGCGCTGGAAGCAGGAGCCTGGTAGTAGGTCGAGGAGAAGTCGCCAGAGCGTTGCGCCTGCGTGGGCACGCTGGAGAGGGTACTGACCGGAAGCTGCTGCCGCAGCGCCTCGAAGTCACCGAACATGAACCAGCGATCGCGCAGGATGGGGAAGCCGACCACACCGCCGGTCTGGCGGCGGTGGTAGTTGGGGACGTTACCGGTCGCGAAGTAGTTGCTGGCGTCCATCGAGCTGTCGCGCTCGAAGTCATAGACACTGCCGTGAATGTCGTTGGTGCCGGACTTGGTCAGTACATTGACGATGCCGCCTGAGGTACGGCCGAACTGCGCGTCATAGCTGGTGGCCTGCACCTTGAACTCCTGCACGGCATCAACCGGTGGGCTGATGACGGCACGGCTGACGTCGCCGGTGGTGTTGGGCGCTCCGTCGAGCATGATGGCCTGTGACCCGCTGCGTCCTCCGCCGACGTTGAAGTCGGAGCGGAAGTAGTTACGGCCGACATTGCCGCCGCCTCCGTCGCTAAAGTTGGGTCCGAGCACGGTGCCGGGCGTGAGTGCGATGAGACCGAGCGAGTCGCGCAGGTTGAGCGGAAGCCGGTGTGAGGAGTGAGACTGTCAGCAAGACAAGCATGAGGACGAGAGAACGACCGATTGCGGACAGAGACCAGGAGATAGGGGAAACGAATTTTTTTGAAAACTGTGTGTGGACGAACAAGTTACAGGCCCTCCATTGAGACGTCGGCAAGGTTCGATCCCGAGGCGGCAAATTGTCGAGTTGCGAGGGGTTATGTTACGATGTAACGTCTTTTTTTCAACAACCTACAAGGTTTCGTAGGGTTTCGCGGAAGGGCGCGCGGCATGACGACATCGTCTCTTCTTTCGGGTGCAGCGGAGAGTGCGGATGGTGCTGTAGAGCTGCGTGGCCCCTTGGCCAGCCGCCTGCTTGAGAAGTCGCCCGCGATGAAGCGCCTGCTGGTCTACCTTTGGGAACACCGTGCGGAAGAGCTGAACGAATACGCCATCGCCACTGAGGCGCTGGACCGCAGATCAGACTTCGATCCAAGGACCGATGCCGCGGTGCGTGTGCAGGTGGCGCGTCTCCGCCAGAAGCTGAAAGAGTTCTACGACGACGAAGGCACCCAGGACCCGTGGCGGCTTTCGATTCCTTTGGGCTCTTACCAGCTCCAGGCGGAACCCGTCGCCAAAGAGGGTGTGGCCCCTGATCTCTCGGTGCGAGAGATTCCGGCTTCGATTAGGTCGGCAGTAGTTCCGGAGGCCGTGGCGGCCAAGCCGTCAGCATCCCGATACCTCTGGTTCTGTGTTGCAGCCCTGGGAACGCTCGCGATTGGATGGCTGCTTGGCTCACGGTGGGAGCGCAGGAGCCAGCTTGCTGCGGTTGGGTCGTCTTCCGTCGCAGTCTCACCCTTCTGGGCGAATCTACTAAAGGGTGGGCGGCCGACCCAGATCGTCTTTCCAAATCCAGTCTTCTTCACCTGGGTCGATAAGAACGGGGACACGCTGGTGGTGCGCGATCCGGCAGTTAACTCGTACCACGATCTTGAACGTTCACCATCATTGTCTGGACTGGAAGCGCAACGGGGAAAGCCGATCCTGGCGCAGGACTACACGGTGGCATCAGACACGCGCGCGGTCTTTCGCCTGGCGCAATACCTCCAGCCGCTGGGGACAAAGATCAGTCCATCGAGCAGCACCGAGCTCTCACCGGAGTCGGCCGACAGCGCAAACCTGATCCTGCTGGGCACGGTGGGAACGCTGGCGCCGTACCAGGCGTATCTGGACAAGCTTCACTTCCGCATCCCGGAGCATAAGCAGTTCATCGAAGATGCAACACCTGGTCTTAAGGCTCCGGTGCACTTCGAAACAGTGCGTGAGTCACCGACAAGGATCGTGGCCCCGGGAATCGTTGCCCTGCTTCCGGGGCACTCTTCCGATAGCTTCGTCCTGGTGCTGGCCGGTTACCACACCAACGCGCTGATCTCGTATCTGACCTCGGTGAACGGACTTGCCGACCTGCAGAAGGCCCGGGCCACACACGGCAATCCGGAGTTCTTCGATGCGGTAGTGCTCTCTGAGGTGAACGGAACTACACCGCTGCGTAGCTGGGTTGCAGCTCTCAAACCGCTGGCTAAAGAAACCCGGTAACACTCGCAGATATACTTCGCATCGAGGTGAAAGCTGCGATGCGTCTGTCTCTCTACCGTCTCTCCTGTTCCATCCTTCTACTGGCCACGTATGTGGGAGCGCACGCGCAGACCGCAGCTTCACCCACCACACCGGTCCGGCCACCGGCGCCGACGCGTGATCCGCACACAGCCGGTTATGTCGAGGCAAAAGATCTGGCCGATGGGGAGCTTCCGCCAGCGGACCAGGATGGCAACTTCATTCTTGGACCGACACATCAGCCCGCACCAGAGGCCGTCGCTCACGAAGGAATACCGCATGGCGATGTCGGCGAGTTTGTGCTGAGCTCGGCCGACAGCAAGATCTATCCGGGCATTGCACGGGAGCTGAGCTCGGCCGACAGCAAGATCTATCCGGGCATTGCACGGGAGC
>NZ_JBFRCY010000132.1:0-7722 GCF_052113305.1 Terriglobus sp. YAF25 | reverse complement strand
GCCGACATCTCCGACCCTCGCATCGTTCTGACCAAAGACCCGCGGCTTGCCTTTTCCCTGGCCGCGCAGCATTTCCTGGCTCCGCAGACGACGGAGATTCATCCCTCTGCTGTCGTGGATGAGACCGCCGTCATCGGGAAAGGCGTAAGCATTGGTCCTTACACCGTGATTGAGGCGCGAGTCAGCATCGGCGATGGTTGCGTGATCGGGCCTCGCGTGACCATTCTTGCGGATACGATTCTTGGCGAACGCTGCGTCATTCAAACCGGCGCTGTACTCGGCTCGTTCGGCTTCGGCTATGCGCGCTCGTCTTCCGGAGCGTATACGCTGTTTCCGCAGCAAGGGACGCTAACCCTGGAAGACGACGTCGAGGTGGGCGCAAACTCCACCATCGACCGCGGCGCTCTGGAAGAGACCCGCATCGGCCAGGGCACAAAGATCGACAACCTGGTGCATATCGGGCACAACTGCCGGATCGGAAAGCACGTCGTCATCGCGGCGCAGACAGGCATCTCCGGAAGTTCCGTGGTGGAAGACGGAGCGATCCTCGGAGGCCAGGTCGGTATCGGAGAAAAGGCCTTTATCGGCCCCGGAGTCATTCTGGGCGGCGGCGCCGGCGTACTCTCGAATAAGAAGCTCTTCGGAGCCAACCAGGTCTTCTGGGGCCGTCCGGCCCAGCCTCTGAAGCAATATCTGCGAGACCTGGCCAAACTGCGGAAGGATTAGGGCCCAGCCGTGCTGGTCGTTATCGGAGGACACACACGCAACATCGGCAAGACCTCTGCCGTCTGCGAGCTGATACGCACCTTCCCTGCCCTGCATTGGACCGCGGTCAAGATCACACAGTACGGTCACAACGTCTGCTCCGCCAATGGCGAGCCATGCGACTGCCAGACAGCCGACCACACCATTGCCCTGAGCGAAGAACGCGACTCGGCCTCGGGTACCGACACCAGCAGGTATCTCGCAGCCGGTGCTGCCCGCTCCCTGTGGCTGCGCACCCGTCAGGGCCAACTCGCGGAAGCGATGCCCCGTCTGCGCGCCGAGCTGGCCAAGTCAGCCAACAACATCCTGGAATCGAACTCAGTGATGCGCTTTCTGCGACCCGACCTCTACCTGGCAGTACTGTCGCCGGAGACAGCCGACTTCAAGCCCTCGGCACAGTACGTTCTGGACCGCGCCGACGCTTACCTGCTGACGGCAAAGCCGGACGCACCCACATGGCAGGGTGTCTCGCTAAGGCTGCTGGCAGGGAAACCGAACTTTGCATACACGGTTGGAGAACCGTTCTCTCCCGAGTTGAAGGACTGGCTGGCGGAGAAGCTGGGGTATTCCGAACCCACCCTAGCGTTGCGAGGGCGGGGCACCCGGGAAGGGTAAGCGCCTTCAGCGCTGCCCATCCTCTACGCAAAAGACAGAAGCGCTGCCCTCGGGCAGCGCTTCCGGCAAAGGCTCACCCTAGTTATCGAAGTTCGTCAGCGCATCCATGAACGCCACATCCAGAACCGTTCCCTGAATGGTGATCTGGCTGTTGTTGATCTCCGATCCATCAGAGGTGTTGAAGGCATGGATCTGGCCGCCGTAGGCCGTGTACATCTTATGCAGGCTCTGCACCCAGCACAGGCCCGTCAGGTCACCGTAGTAGTACAGGTTGTAATCCTGGTTGGGATACTTCACGGTGGTGTTGGCGTTGCGGTTCACCGACGGCACAATCTGGACGGAGCTGGCTGAGCGGTCAAAGCGAGTCAGGCAGTTGTAGTTCGCTGCCTGGGACGTGACGCCAAGATCCGCCTGGTGGGCACGCTCGCCGTTCGCGCAGCTCTGCGATCCGATCCAGAGCGTGTTGTCATCACCGAACAGCATCTTGGTGTGATAGCCGTCAGAGATCGAGTACTTGCCGGTCACCGTCTTCGTGGAGAGATTCAGCGTCGAGAGGTTCCCCGACCAATACCCGTCAGCCAGGAATTGCTGTCCGCTGAGATAAAGCGTCGAACCATCCGTCAGCGCCGCCGTCACACCTCCCGGCACAACCACCGTCTGCGACACATAGTTGGGCTCGGGCGAGACCGTCGGGATGTTGTAGATGGTCAGGTTGCTGAGGCTCAGGAAGCTGACACCGGCTGTCGTGCCCCCGCACTCCGGTCCGCAGTTCAGGATGTAAGCCTGGCTGCCGTCATTGGAGAAGTAGGCGCCGACCGGACGATCGAAGGAGCCCGTCACCTTCACCAGGCAGTAAACCGGCAACTGGTAGGGCTGGCAATCCACCGCTCCCGGAGGCACAGCCTGGTTGCTGTTCAGCTTCACCAGGCGATAGATGTTGTTGCCGTTCCGCTGCATGGCCAGAACCACCGTGTTGCCCTGGTTCGCGAAGACCCGGTTCACGTTTGGCAGGTTCAGCGAATAGCTTGCCTGGGTTGCGCCACGGATCACCACCTGAAGCTGGCCGGCAGTCTCCTGCGCCGAATAGACCATGGTCTGGTCGGTAGAAACCTTGATTCCGTCCGGAACGGCAGTTCTATTGATCAGCGTCGCGGCCGCGCCGCCGGTTTTCTCCGCACCGTAGTCGATGGCTGCCAGAGAGCCGTCGCCCTGGGCGTAGACGTAGCCGGCGACCTGCTCCGGGAAGTTCAGGATCGGGCTCGGCGAGTTCCCCGAGTAGCCCGAGATCGTGTAGGACGAGTTCGCGTCAAAGACGTTGTTGCGCAGGTCACGCTGCGCGTCCAGAATCTGCAGGCCTCCGCTCAGCGTGCTGGTGTAGGAGGCGAGCACGCGATACGCGAACTTACTGGGAGGAATCGGGCGTCCGGCGTAGGTGTATTGCGGAAACTTATAGTAGCGGACACCGCAGGCGCTCAGCACCATAGCCACAGCGGTCAGGGCTGCAAAAACATACAACTTACGCTTCATCAAGTAACGGACTCCAGCCCACCGCCCGGCGGTAGCAAACTGCGGTGTAAAAACCGCCTGAACTTTTGCCTCAAGTATAAAGCAAGCGCCCGCCCGGCTGCCCCATTCCCGCTACACTGGAAACAGCATATCCGCCATGGTCGAGACCTCAGAATCCTTGCTTGAGACCCTGATCGCCCCCGGACGCACTGTATTGTGTGACGGTGCGATGGGCACCATGTTGTACGCCCGCGGTGTCTTTATCAACCGCTGCTACGACGAGTTGAACCTCTCCCAGCCTGACCTGATCCGCTCCATTCACGAGGAGTATCTCCATGCCGGCGCGGAGATGATTGAAACCAACACCTTTGGCGCCAATGCCATCCGGCTGGCGCGCTATGGCCTGGCTGACAAGGTTTCCGCCATTAACCATGCCGGTGTCGCCCTGGCCCGCAAAGCGGCCCAGCACTCCGAGGAGAAGACGGCCACCCATGCCTACGTCGCGGGCGCCATCGGCCCCCTGGGAGCCCGTCTGGCCCCCGCGGGCACCATCACAGTACAGCAGGCGCACGATGCCTTTGCCGAGCAGATCGCAGCCCTGGCTGCCGCAGGCGCCGATCTTCTGATCGCCGAGACCTTCCCCTCGGTTGCCGAAGCGGAGATTGTGGTGCGCGCCGCCCGGGATATTGCTCCCCATCTGCCGATCTTCGTCATGGTGACGGTCGACGACAACGGCAACACCCTTGACGGCACCACCGCCGAGGAAACGGCGACCCGTCTGACCATCGCCGGCGCTAACGCTGTGGGCTGCAACTGCAGCTCCGGACCGCACGCCGTTCTGGACGTGATTGAGCGCATGCGCGCCGTCACCCATCTTCCGCTGGCGGCGATGCCCAATGCCGGTCTGCCGCGCGCCGTCGACGGCCGCAACATCTACCTGACCTCGCCTGAATATATGGCCAGCTTCGCCCGCAAGTTCGCCAAGGCGGGAGCGACCTTCATCGGCGGATGCTGCGGCACCACGCCGAACCACATCAAGGCGATGCGCTCCGCCCTGCGCGCGATCGACGCCCAGGTGACCGCCAAAGCCGACGTCACCGATGAGACCCAGGCAGCCGTCCAGCCGCCGGCCTTCGGCCAACGCTCCAAGCTCGCCGGCCTGCTTGCCAACCGCCAGTTCGTATCCATGGTGGAGATTGTGCCGCCGCTCGGCGTCAACTGCCAGAAGGAGCTGGACGGGGCAAAGAAGCTCGCCGACCTGGGCGTGCACGTCATCAACGTGCCGGACTCTCCCCGCGCCTCCGCGCGTATGTCTGCGCAGTCGCTGTGCGTTCAGATCCAGCACACGATCGGCATCGAGACCCTGATCCACGTCACCTGCCGTGACCGCAACCTGCTGGCGATCCAGTCAGACATGCTGGGCGCCTCCTCCATCGGGCTGAAGAATGTGCTCTGCTTGACGGGCGACCCGCCCAAGCTGGGGAACTATCCGGATGCGACCGCTGTCTTCGACGTGGATGCGATCGGCCTGGTAAACATCCTCCGCAACCTGAACCACGGCCTCGACCTGGGCAAAAACCCGATCGGTGAGTCCGCTGCCTTCGCCATCGGCGTCGCCGCCAATCCCGGCGTGCCGGACGTGGACAACGAAGTTCACCGCTTTGCGCTCAAGGTGGAAGCAGGCGCGGAGTACGCCATCACGCAGCCAGTCTTCGACATGCGTCTGCTGGAGACCTTCCTTCGTCGCGTCGAGCAGTTCCGCATCCCGGTCATCGCCGGCATCTGGCCGCTGACCTCGCTGCGCAACGCCGAGTTCATGAAGAACGACCTTCGCGTCGCCGTACCGGACGAGATTATGTTCCGCATGCACAAGGCAGGCGAGGTCTCAGCCGACCATGCACGCGCCGAAGGCATCAAAATCGCGCAAGAGATGCTGGCCCACACGCGGCCCCAGGTCGAGGGCGTACAGGTCTCGGCCCCCTTCGGCAAGTACACCGCAGCCGCACAGGTGCTGGAAGTGCTGGGATAGAGTATTTTCCCTGTAGGTGTAGTGTAGGGYTTCCGCATCKATGGGCGTTTTCCGCAATGRAAACGCCGCTGTACGCCTCTTCCGGGMTACCCRGYAACAGGGAAAATGCTCTAAACGAGGAAGACGATGCCGACCTTTGAAGAGAATCTGAAAGCGCTGGAAACGGTGGTGGAACAGTTGGAGCGGGGCGACCTGCCGCTGGAAGACTCCGTCAAGCTCTTCGAGCAGGGCATGGCGCTCTCTGCCGCATGCAAACAGGACCTGGAGGCAGCCGAAGGCAAGCTGCAGGTCCTGATGAAACAGCAGAACGGCAAGATGGAAGCCAAGGATCTGAACCTGGAATAAAGAGGCTTCGTCCCCACCCGGCAAGATAAGCGCCATGCCGTGGATATACCCTAGTTCCATGCCTACTCAGGACGAGCTCAAGCTTCTCGCCGCCAAACGCGCACTCGACTTTATTGAACCCGGCATGGTCGTTGGCCTGGGCTCCGGCTCTACCGCTACCCTGTTCATCAAGCTGCTGGGCGAAAAAGTGCAGCAGGGCCTGAAGATCCGCGGCATCGCATCGTCCGAAGACTCTGCGAAGCTGGGAGCATCCCTGGGTATCCCTGTTATCGGCTTCACGGAAGCGACCGAGACCGATGTCACCGTCGATGGCGCCGACGAGGTCGCTCCCGGTCTGGCCTTGATCAAAGGCGGAGGCGGCAAGCTGCTGCGCGAAAAGATCGTCGCCTCCGCTTCGAAGAAATTCATCATCGTGGCTGACTCGTCAAAGGTCGTAAAGAAGCTGGGCAAATTCAAACTGCCGATCGAGGTTATTCCCATGGCGGAGCCTCTGGTTTCGGAGCGTCTGCGTGCGCTGGGTTACCCCAGCAGCATCCGTCAGGCCAAGGACGGCAGCGGCAACTACATCACTGACGAGGGCAATCTCATCCTCGACTGCGACCCGACGCAGATCGACGATCCTGCGGCTCTGGCAGCGCAGTTGGACACGATGGTCGGGGTCGTCGAACACGGCCTGTTCCTCGGCATGGCAAGCCTCGTACTGGTCGCCGGCGAAGACGCCATCACCGAGTACACACCGGAGACCAAGTTCTAAGACTTCCCATGCACCGGGTGCCCATCCATCGCAAAATCGGGGTCCCCGACGAACTTGTTCGTTGGGGTGATAACGCGATGGGTGGGACGTTCGCGCTTTGCGCGAATCCTTGTTTGCCCTCAGGAGCTGAAAAGCCCCTTTCTCTCGATGGCACGATACGGGACGGGCTGAAGCCGTCCCCTTAAGCGCAAGACATTCGCGCTTCCGCGCGAACCATATCCCCTAAACAAAGAGGGATGGCAGTCAAGCCATCCCTCCGTAATCACCAACCGGCAACTGGCAACTGTTAACTGGCAACTGGCCTTTCACTCACCCGCCCCACAACCACCGTTCCCTCGAGCAACGGCTTCATGGTCACGTGCCACGTCACGCCAGCCTCGTCTCGCACTACTTCCAACACCGGGACCTCCAGCTTCGCTCCGCTGCGCGCGGTGGCCTCCAACACGCCCGTCGCTCCCGGTGTGAACTCCGTGTGGCTAAGCGAGATCTGCCATACAGACCGACCCTGCTGCCGCGATGCCTCGCGGATATCTGTCACTTCTGCTTCGAACATTACTTCGCCAACGCGCTGCGCAGCGCCTCCACTTCCACCTTGCTGCCGATAGCCAGCGGTGTGCGCTGGTGGATCGCTTCGGGCTTAATGTCGAGGATGCGATCGATACCATTGGTCGCCATGCCGCCCGCCTGCTCCGCGATGAACGCCAGCGGATTAGCCTCATACATCAGCCGCAGCTTGCCAGTGGGAACCTTGGTCGTCGGCGGATAGAAGAAGATACCGCCCTTCAGCAGTGTGCGATGGAAGTCCGCCACCAGCGAACCGATGTAGCGCGAGCCATGCTTCTCACCGATCTTGCCGGCACGCATGTCATGCACGAACTGTGTGTACTCAGGTGCCGACTCTTCGAGATTCGCTTCGTTGACCGAGTAGTACGGCCCGGACTCCGGCATACGCATGTTCTCCCAGCTCAGGAGGAATGCACCGATCGTCTGGTCGAGCGTGAACCCGTGTACGCCGTGTCCTGTGGTGTAGACCAGAATTGTCGACGGCCCATACAGCACATAGCCGGCGGCCACCTGCTTGATGCCCTGCTGCAACACCGAGGTATTCACATCGCCCCACTGCGGACGGCGGAAGACGGAGAAGATCGTGCCGACGTTTACATTGACGTCGATGTTCGACGAGCCATCCAGAGGATCAAAGACGATGATGTACTTTCCGGTTTCACCATCGCGATTGAAGACCACGGGCTCATCGTCTTCTTCGCTCACCAGTGCGGCCACGCTGTCACGCAGACCGAGGCAATGCTCCATCGCGCGGTTGGCGTAGACATCGAGCTTCTGCTGCTGCTCGCCCTGCACATTCGTCTGTCCGTAGGCCCCGAGGATGTCGCTCAATCCGGCGGAGCGGATCTTGGCTTCGATCATCTTTGCCGCAAGCGTGACGCCCGAGAGCAGCCATGAGAAGGTTCCCGTCGCGTCGGGAAAGTTCTTCTGCTGCTGCAGAATATGCTGCTGGACCGTGGTGATCATCGACTGCTGCTGAGCCATGTTTGTTTTTATCCCTTTCCCCCATGCTAGAGCATTTCTCCTGTAGGTGTAGTGCGGGGCTGATGCATCTATGGGCGTTTTCCTCAATGAAAACGCCGCTGCACGTTCCTCGCGGGATACCCAGCAACAGGAGAAATGCTCTGAAGGCTGGGGCGTGCCC
>NZ_JBFRCY010000131.1:0-7745 GCF_052113305.1 Terriglobus sp. YAF25 | reverse complement strand
GTCGATGCCGGGCATCATCCAGTCCAGCAGCGCCATGCGAGGTCCATCCTTATGCGTGAGGGCATCGAGCGCGTCGCGGCCATCGGCTACGGTCATCACCTCATACCCACTCCGCGTCAGAATCTTTTCCATCAGACGACGCGATACCGCATCGTCATCAGCGACCAAAATTCTCAACGTGCTGCCTCCTGGCACATTCCTTCGAGCGCAATCTCTACGCGTGGCAGCTCGGCTTCAAGTTGATCGGTCATTACAGTGGCGCGCGCCATGTCCCCTGTGCCGCCGGCGATCTCGATGCCCGAAGCAAAGTGATAGGCCTGCATGGCGGAAAGGTTACCCAGCGCGCTCTTGAGGGCGTGTCCGGTGCGCTTTACCTCTTCGTGATCGCTCAGGGCAAGGGCGCTTCTCACGGCTGCAAGCTGGCCCGGCCATGTATCGCGGAAGATGGCAAGAAGTTCAGCCAGAAACGCCCGATCGTTATCGATACGTTCCATCAGCTCTTCTTCATGCACAGAGGCTGGAAATGTGCTCGCCGAGTCATCTTCCATTTCGACATCTCTGACAGAGACAAAATTATCCAGAACTTCATCCAGCTCCTGCTGACGCAGCGGCTTGGAGAGATAGCCATCCATGCCTGCCTCAAGGCAGCGCTCTTTATCGCCCTTCATGACAAGCGCGGTCATGGCAACGATGGTCTGATGTGCTCCGGTCGCGGCCTCACGCCGGCGAAGCTCGCGGGTCGCCTCCAGGCCATCCATCTCGGGCATCTGTACGTCCATCAGCACGAGATCGAACTTTCCACGGCTCAGAGCCGCCAGGGCTTCGCGGCCGTTGCCGACAACAACGACTCGATGACCGCGCTTCTGCAGCAGACGTGTCGCCAGCATCTGGTTGACCTGGTTATCTTCAGCCAGCAGGATATCCAGAGTGCGGGCGGGATCAAGCTCTTCCAGCAGCGAGGTGCGTGTAATCATCGGTGTCTCCTTTCCGCGGATACCATCATGTAACACGCGTGCGATGGCCGCGCGCAACTCGCTCTGACGGATGGGCTTCAACAGATACGCCGAGATCCCCAGTTGTTCGCAGCGTACTGCGTCGCCCTTCTGTCCGCCGGAGCTCAACATCATGATGGTTGCCGCGCTGCCAGGGTTTAATTGCAGCCGTTGGGCAAGGTCGAAGCCATCCATCTTCGGCATGTGCATATCGGTCAGCAGAAGCTCATAAGGAAGCTGCGCCTGGTTCGCTTCATCGATCATGCGCAGCGCTTCTTCGCCGCTGGCTGCGGAGCGCGGATGCATGCCCCAGCGCAGCAACATGCCTTCCAGAATGCGGCGGTTGGTCCGGTTGTCGTCGACGACAAGAGTGCGGGCGGGGGGCAGGGTGTCGTCTGTAACCGGGACCGCTGGAGCCTGCGGAAGGTCCTTTGCCAGACGCAGCACGATGCGGAAGTGGAACCTGGAGCCCACCCCGGCCTCGCTCTCAACCCACATATCGCCACCCATCATCCGGGTAAGGCGGCGTGAGATGGTCAGACCGAGGCCGGTACCGCCGTACTCTCGCGTAGTGGAGGTGTCAGCCTGGGTAAAGCTATCGAAGATAGCCTTCTGTTTTTCAGGAGGAATTCCGATGCCGGTATCCGCAACGATGAAGTGCAGGCGGACGTGGTCCTCGTCCGCGCCGAGCGCCTCGACGTGGAGCGCGATTTCACCCTCATGGGTGAACTTGATGGCGTTGCCGAGGAGATTGATCAGGATCTGCCGCAGTCTTCCGGGGTCGCCRTGAACGCTTTCAGGAGCGTTGGCATCGACATCGCACAGCAGCTCAAGGCCCTTTTCGTCGGCACGGAGGGCGAGTGTCTTGAGGGCCCCTTCCATGCAATCCCGCAGATCGAAGTCGATCTCTTCCAGATCGACTTTGCCTGCTTCGATCTTTGAGAAATCGAGGATGTCGTTGATGACGTGCAACAGGGCATCGGCGGAGAGTTTGACCGTCTCAAGATATTCGCGCTGTTCGCCGGTGAGCTCCGTCTCGAGCGCGAGTTCAGTCATACCGATGACGCCGTTGAGCGGCGTGCGGATCTCGTGGCTCATGKTGGCGAGAAACTCACTCTTGGCGCGGTTGGCAGCCTCTGCCTGTGCCTTGGAGGCTTCGCGTTCCTGCTCGACCTGCTTTCTCTCCGTAACGYCGCGAACAAAAGCTGCAAGCAGCTTCGAGTCGCCCCATGCAATCTCAGAGAGCGTCATTTCGGCCGGAAAGATATGTCCGTCGCGATGCCGGGCGCTCACTTCCAGGCGCGCCTGGATACCGCGTTGCTCGCGTTCGGCGAGAAGCTCGCGCAACGCTCCGGTTCGGTGGTCGTCATGAACGATAAGGTCGCCGATGGTCTTGCCCAGGGCTTCTTCGCGAGTCCAACCGAAGGTACGCTGTGCCTGTTCGTTCCAGTCGGTAACAGTTTCGTTTGGGTCAATCTCGAGGAAGGCATCGAATGCAGACTCGACGATCAGGCGATACCGTTGTTCGCTGCTCTCCAACTGCAACGCTTGCTGGGCAAACCGGCGGTCCACCGTGGCGGTCAGAAAGACCAGCCCAAGCAGCAGGACGGCCGTCAGGGTAATGGTGAAAACGCCGAGATCGGAGATGTTGATGGCATGGCGAAGATCAACCTCTGCCATCGGTATGGGCATAAATCTGGCGGCAGCCATACCGGTGTAATGCATGACCGGAATCGCCCCGCCCATGACCACAGCGGTGAGAACCTTGCGCCATCCCCAGCCGCTGGCCGTTGCTCCGCGAAAAACATAGCCCATGCAGATGGCAACACAGGCGATCACGATGGCGATGACAACGGAGAGTGCGAGCAGACCCAGATGATAGTGGCACATGGCCGGCATGCGCATCGCTTCCATGCCGATGTAGTGCATGGAGGCGATGCCGCCTCCCATCAGAATGCTGCCGATAGCGACTTGGAGTACGCCGATCTTTTCCCTGCTGACGATGAAGAGTGCAATCAACGAGGCAACAACCGCGGCGGTCCACGAAAGCCCGACCGTGGGCCAGTCATACAGCACCCTGAACGGCAGGGTGAAGGACAGCATGCCGATGTAGTGCATGGCCCAGATGCCGGTTCCCATGGCGATGGCGCCGCCCAGCAGCCAGATCTGGCGTACTGCGCCCCGTGAGGAACTGACTCGGCCGGAGAGATCCAGGGCAGCGCCAGCAGAGAGAATCGCGATAAAGACAGAGAGGACGACCAGACTCAGGTCATAGTGACCGGACACAACTGTCGACATATTCATTGGGGATGTTTCCTCTTGCACCTCTCCCACACGTTGAACAGCAGAACTGTGAAAACAGCAGAACTCTCAACTAACGAAGACAAAGCCGCCGGCGGGGCAGACGCTGGCGAGGGGAGGGGTTGCGATTTCCATGCTATATGCAGCTGTGCCACTTCGGGAATCATTGGGAGGACTTCTCCCAATCCATTTTCCCAACACGGTACTTGTCGCGGCGATCCGTCCGGCAATGTGGGTGTACTGGCCTTTTGTGACGACTGGTATTGCCTTCTGTGGCAACTGGTACTAACAGATGAGTGAAATCGCGGGTTGACGATAATTTTGCTTGCTGTAAGGCCGGGGGGTACGTAGCCTCAAGAGGACTTTCAGCCTGAGCTATGAGCCGCCGCGTTGTTTCCGCCCTGCTTTTGTCTGTTACGACACTTTGGAGCCATGCCCAAGGCTCGTCGACCTGCACCGGCCTCTGCCTGCAGCAGGTGACCTGTCCTTCCGGACAGACAACCTCAATCAGCGGAAAGGTCTATGCCCCCAACGGGACAGATCCGCTGCCGAATGTGACGGTCTATATTCCCAACGCTCCGGTCGATGCCTTTACCGCGGGTGTCTCCTGTCCCGTGGTGGGTACGCCGCCCTCCGGCTCTCCACTCGTGGGAACCGTGACCGACGTGGATGGGTCGTTCACGCTGACCGATGCTCCCGTTGGAGCGAATATCCCCTTGGTCATCGTCTCCGGGCGCTGGCGCCGCCAGTTAACGGTGCCGGGGACAACGGCGTGTGCCAACACAAGCTTTGACGCAAACATGCCAAAAGATCACACCGAAGGCGATATCCCGAAGATCGCCATTGTGACAGGCAATCAGGATTCTGTGGAATGCGTTTTGCGGAAGGTTGGAATCAAGGATTCGGAGTTTACCGATCCTTCCGGAGCCGGCCGCATTAACTTTTATTCGGCTAGCGCGGCTCCTGGCGCCCGTATCACCACCACCACTCCCAATGAGACGGCGCTCGATGTCAGCTCTTCTACGTTGAATGCTTATGACGTACTGATGCTGCCGTGTCAGGGAAGTCCGTATGACCGCTCCGCGGCCCAACTGGCCGCCTTCCAGGCCTTTGCCAACGCGGGCGGGCGAGTCTACGCAAGCCATTACAGCTATGTCTGGATGTACCACAACGCACCGTTCAACGGTGTCGTGAACTGGCAACCTAACCGCTTTTCCGGAGTGAGCGGCACCGCCACTGTCAATCAGAACCTGGGAGAAGGGCAGACCCTGGCGCAGTGGCTGCAACTTGTGGGAGCGTCGACCACGCTGGGGCAGATGAATATCTCCACGCTGCGCAGCGACTTCACGACGGTGAATTCGCCGACCAAGACATGGCTGACGCTCAACAATCCGACTGCCGGGAATCCGGTGATGCAGTTTACCTTCGATACCCCGATCAGTAGCAGCAACCAATGCGGCCGTGTGTTGTTTGACGAATATCACGTGGAAAATCCGACGATCCAAAACGCCAATGTGATCTTTCCGAACGAGTGCCCCAATACGGCGATGACACCGCAGGAGCAGCTGTTGGAGTATTCGCTCTTCTCGCTGACCAGTGATGGCGGAGCTCCGACTCTCGATCCTTCGTCGTATGACTTCGGCAACCAGCCGCTCGGCTTTACCAGCGCTACGAAGTACTTCATGTGGACCAATCATTCGAGCTTTAACGGTTCGGTGACGTCCGCGACCGTGACCGGTCCTTTTGCAGCCAATCCGATCAACTGCACCAATATAGCCTCCGGAGCTTCCTGCCAGATCGCTGCGACCTTCACGCCGACCGTCCTCGGAGCTGCCACTGGAACGTTGTCGGTGCMGGCCAGCGGCAAGGCGCTGACGGCCACGTTGACCGGCACAGGGACCCCGGGCCTGACCTCTGCGCCCGCATCGCTGACCTTCGGCAGCCTGGACGTCGGCGCCTCGGCAACCCAGACCATCACGATTACGAACGTCGCCTCGGGAGCCATTGCGACCCCGCCGTTTACCGTCTCCGGTGACTATGCCGCAACCTCCAATTGTGGCGCCTCGATTCCGGCAGGAGCAAGCTGCCTGGTGACGATAACCTTCCGTCCCACGGGAACGGGAAGCCGCACCGGCACATGGGCCTCCGCGTCGACGGCTCCGGTCTACTCCGGGCTGACTGCGGCACTGAGTGGGACGGGCGTGGACTTTACACTCGCGCTGGCTCCGACCAGCGGCTCAACGGTCGCGGGTATTGATATCTCTACGGTCGCGACCGTGACGCCGACGGCAGGGTTCGCCAATCCTGTTACGTTGAGTTGCACTGATTCGGTGGCTGGTTCGACGTGCAGCTCATCCAAAGCAACATTTATCCCAACCGCGGCCACAACAGCGCAGCTTACGATTGCGACGACATCGCAGTATAAGGTCATCGGTTATGGCCTCGGCGGAGGCCGGTACCTTTGGCTTGTCGGACTGGGTTCAGGGCTCTTGCTTCTGGTCTGCCGTCGCCGTGCGGGACAGGTCATGCGGGTTTCGTTGATGCTCGTCGTCCTGGCAACACTCGGCGTAGGAGCTTCCGGTTGTGGCGGAAAAGCACCCGCGCAGAACGCTAACTATACCGGTCCGGGAGACTATACCTACACGGTCACCGTTACGGATGGCTTCCTGACCCACACAGCGACCTACAGCCTGCACATTACTGCTAAGTAAGTGCGGTGTTGGAGCTTGATGGAACTCGCTTTGAAGTGGTGAGTCGGCGACGGAAGCTCGAATCGGATGGGAGCACCAACCCAACAAGAATCTGTAACGCATCAAGAAGACCTTTCATCGAATCCGTATGCAACTGCCCGATCTCGCAGCAATTAACAAAGCGACACAGATCGTCCGCTCCGTGATGCCGCCCACGCCCCAGTACACCTGGCCGCTGCTCAATGCACGCACCGGAACGGAGCTGTGGGTCAAGCATGAGAATCACTCTCCAGTCGGAGCCTTCAAACTCCGCGGAGCAGCCGTCTATATGGACTGGCTAAAACACACCCAGCCCTCCGTCACAGGAGTCATTGCCGCAACGCGGGGAAATCATGGACAAGGTGTAGCACTCGCCGCGACTCGTCTGGGACTAACGGCTGTGATCGTCGTTCCGCACGGCAACAGCCGTGAAAAGAATCGGGCGATGGAGGCCCTGGGTGCCGAGCTGATCGAACACGGCGATGATTTCCAGGCGGCGTTGGAATACGCCATGCATCTGGCAGAAACCCGGCATCTCCATTTCGTACCATCGTTTCACCCGTTGCTGGTACACGGAACCAGCACGTATGCCTTCGAGTTTTTGACTGCTGTGCCTGAGCTCGACGCGGTCTATGTGCCGATTGGGATGGGATCTTCGATCTGCGGAATGATCGCTGTTCGCAACGCTCTCGGATTGAAGACAAAAATTATCGGCGTGGTCGCCAGCAATGCGCCGGCGTTTGCTCTCTCCTTCCGCGAGAAGAAAGTAGTTCCTGCTTTGGCGAACTCGCCTCTGGCCGATGGCCTGTCGTGCCGTTTACCTGACGCAGAGGCCTTGGAAACCGCCCTGGCGAATGTCGATCACATCGTCGAAGTCGGTGAAGAGGAGATCGCTGCGGCCATGCGCGCGTACTACCAGGACACTCACAACGTCGCAGAAGGCGCAGCGGCAGCCGGATTAGCAGCCGTCCTGCAGGAAGTCGCCTCTCTCCGCGGCCTTCGCATAGGTGTGGTCCTCACAGGCGGCAACGTCGATCAGGAACGCTTTATCGGTGCTCTGACCGCGTCTTCGAGCTAAGACGTATCGACAAATTCGATTTCGCCCATGCACGGGGTGCCCCGGGTCCCCTTAGGGACCTGGGCCCGGCCTTCGCTTTCCTAAGCACTCGATTCAATCTCTTCTGAAGAGACATATCGTTATYGGCATACGGTTGCGCGAAGCGCGACACTCACGCTACCTCCAGCGAACAAGTTCTCTCCGCCTCAACGCCCTCGCTTCTCCGGATGCAGATCATGACACGACGCGCAGCTCTTCTGCAGCGCCAGATAACTCTGCAATGCGTGCGGTATCTCCTCACTCTTTGCCTGTGAACCAATCTTCTCCGCAAGCTCAATCGTCCCCTGGTTGATCTTCTGCACATCATCAAAACCCTGCTCCTTCCAGAGAGCCTGATCCTGCTGCAGCAACCGCACGATCTCGCCGCTCAACGCTGCTGTCTTCGCACCATCTTTCGCATCCAGCGCATCGCGCAGATCGTCACGCGTATCCTGCAGCGTATCCATACGCGCCCGCAGCTCCGCAAACCTATCCGCTGTTACAGCAGCCCCCAGCGTGGAGGCCGCCATCAGCGTGAGTATCAGTAAACGCCGCATCGCGTTCCTCCGTTACTAATCAGGGATCGAGGTTACCGCCGGATGATTCTTATCCGGCGGAGGTGGAAGC
>NZ_JBFRCY010000130.1:0-7767 GCF_052113305.1 Terriglobus sp. YAF25 | reverse complement strand
TTCATACGGGCCGCCCCGGAGGTACAGCCCATCCGGATCGAGCTCCCGGCCGCGCACCAGGAAGTAGTCCGCGATCATGATGCCGGCAATCGGGCCCAGCAGGCCGGAGTAACCCACCAGCCAGCCGTTGATATACCGTGCCGGATCCGCAGCAAGCTTCCAGGGCATGCACAGAATGCCAAGCACCCCGGTAATCAGGCCTCCGGTGCGGAAGCTGATCCAGCGGGGGTTGAGATTGGAGAAGTCATTCGACGGCGAGACCACGTTCGCGGCAACATTCGTATTCAACGTGGCCAGCAACAGCGCCACCAGACCGATGCAGGCAACGACCGGCTGATTGAAGTGCCCGAGCAGTACGACCGGATCCCAGAGAGCCACGCCGAAGACGAGCGACGAAGCGGAGGTCACCGCAATACCGATGAAGGAATAGAGCGTCATGGCTGGAGGGAGGCCAATCGCCTGGCCAACCATCTGGGCACGCTGCGATTTCGCGTAACGGGTAAAGTCCGGAATGTTAAGCGCCACCGTTGCCCAGAAGCCGACAATCGCCGTCAGCGATGGAACGAAGATCTTCCAGAAATCGGCCTTTGCCGCTCCTGCATGGAAGGTCGCGGCATTCGCCAGGGTTGCAGAAAGCCCACCGGCCTTTCCTGTCATCCAGAAGAGCAGCAGCAGACCAACGATGAGCATGAAGGGGGCGGAGACAACCTGCAGCCAGCGGATGACCTCAATCCCGCGCCAGATCACCGCCATGTTGATGGCCCAGAAGGCGAAGAAGCAGATCCAGACCGCGGCGGGCGCCGACGCGATGGCAGGAGCGATCACACGCAGCATGGAGTAGATCGCCTGCCCGCCGATCCAGCACTGGATGCCGAACCATCCGCACGCCACCAAAGCTCGCAGCACCGCCGGGATATTTGCTCCGCGTACGCCGAATGAAGCGCGGACGTAGACCGGAAACGGAATCCCGTATTTAGCTCCTGCATGGGCGTTCAGGATCATGGGGACGAGGACGATGAGGTTCCCCAGAAAGATCGTCCCGAGCGCCTGTTTCCAGCTCATGCCGTTGGCGATGAGACCGCTGGCGAGCATGTAGGTGGGAATACAGACCGACATCGCCACCCAGAGTGAAACGTAGTTGTAGACACCCCAGGAGCGCTCAGTAAACGGGATTGGCGCCAGGTCCTCGTTGTACAGACTGTTGGCCTGCTGCTGCGGCATGATCACCTGTTTTCCTCGAGCCCTTTTTCCTTGCGTATGGGCTCAGCATTGTTCAACGATCCCCAGCTTCACAGTCCGCTCTTCCCACGTCTCCGGAGCAAGACCTACTGGGACTTCCTTCATGGTGATGCAATCTTCAACCGGACAAACTAGTGAACACAGGTTACATCCGACACACTCGGTCTCGTCCACACGGGGAATCCTGGCAAGCGGCGCCTTGTGGAGCCCCTGCGAGACCACCGGCGGATCCATCTTCGGAATGCGAGTCACGGCGATCGAGCTCATCGTGGCATGGACGGCTTCCATCGGCTTGCGATGCACTTCAACGTGCCCATCCACCGGCCCCGTCACCCGGTCCGTGTGAATGCACTGGTGCGCTCCGTCCCAGCAGGCGATGTGGCAGAGGTCGCACCCGATGCATAGCGACTCATCGATCTGCGCAACGATCTTGTAGTTGAGGTTCAGGTGTTTCCACTCGGCCACCCGTGGCAGACTCAGGCCGCGGAAGTCGTCGAGCGAGGCAAAGCCCTTCTCGTCCATCCACTGCGACAGGCCGTCGATCATATCTTCGACAATGCGGTAGCCATAGTGCATCACCGCAGTGCAGACCTGCACCGTGCCCGCGCCCACCAGCAGGAACTCGGCTGCATCGCGCCAGGTACCAATCCCTCCAATGGCGCTCATCGGCAACACTGAGGCCGGGTCGGCCATCACTGACTGCACCATGTTCAGCGCAATCGGCTTAACCGCCGGACCGCAGTAACCGCCGTGCGAGCTCTTACCGTCCACGTTCGGCCGTGGCGTGAAGGTATCCAGATCGATGCCCGTGATGGAGTTGATGGTGTTAATCGCAGACAGTGCATCGGCGCCGCCCTGCTTTGCCGCCCGAGCCACTACACGAATGTCCGTGATGTTCGGGGTCAGCTTCACCAGCACCGGCGTACGCGCGACCTCCTTTACCCACTCGGTRATCATCTGCGCRTATTCCGGAACCTGACCGACGGCCGATCCCATGCCGCGTTCGCTCATGCCATGGGGACAGCCGAAGTTCAGCTCCAGGCCATCGGACCCGGCATCTTCGGCTCGCTTCACCATCTCGTGCCAGACATCGCGGCGCGACTCCACCATCAGCGAAGCGATGACGGCGTGTTTTGGATACCGCCGCTTCACCTCGGCAATCTCCGCCAGGTTGACTTCGATGGGCCGGTCACTGATGAGTTCGATATTATTCAGGCCCATCATGCGCTGCCCTGCCCAATCGACGGAACTGTAGCGCGAGCTGACATTGGTGATTGGCTCACCAATCGTCTTCCAGACCGCTCCTCCCCAACCCGCGTCAAAGGCGCGCATCACCTGTTCGCCGCAATTGGTTGGCGGCGCACTCGCCAGCCAGAAAGGGTTGATGCACTCGATACCGGCAAAGGTCGTCTTCAGGCTAGCCATGAGCCACCTCCGTTATTCCCAGAGCTGCGGTGATGCCACGCGCGGCTCTCTTGCCATCGGCGACAGCATCCACCACTTCGCGGCCGCCGTTTACGCAGTCGCCACCGCCGAAGTACTTCGCGTGGCTGGTGGCGCCGGTAGCACGGTCCACCACAACACGTCCTTTGGCGAGCTGGATTCCTTTCACCGAAGACAGCCATTTCGCAAGCGGAGACTGGCCAATCGCCGGCACCACGACTTCAGCGGCAAGCTGGGTCCGCATCTCGCCGACGACAAGCTCTCCGGCTTCGTTGATCGATGTCCCGGCGCAAAGCAGCGTGCCTGCATCCAGTGCAATCGGCTGCTGCCACCACAGGAACTTCACACCCTCCTGCAGAGCGTGTTCATATTCGAAGCCGAAAGCGGACATCTCCTCCGGACCGCGGCGATAGACGATGTGAACTTCTTCGGCGCCAAGCCGTTTTGAGGCTACGGCTGCGTCAATCGCGGTGTTGCCACAGCCGATGACAGCTACGGTCCGGCCGACGGAGAGGATCTCTCCGGTCTTATACCCGGCGATCAGGTCCAGCGCATCCATCACGCCGGTCTCTCCACCGGGGATGCGAAGCCGGTGCATCTCCCCAAGCCCGACACCGAGAAAGATCGCGTCGAACTCCTGTTCCAGGGCTGCGAAATCTTCGATCCCAATCTCACGCTGCAGGATCTCAACGCCCATGGATTGGATCGCTTCCACCTCGCGCAGTGATTCGCTGACGCGTAGTTTGTATTCCGCCACTCCGTAGGTATTCAAACCTCCGGCGAGATCGCGCTTGTCGAAGACCGTTACCTGCACACCGGCCTGGCGAAGCTCCGCCGCGCAGGCCAGGCTCGCGGGGCCGCCGCCGACACAAGCGACTCGCAGTGGCAGCTCAGGACGCTGACGAACTGGAATCTGCAGGCCGCGCCCATAAAAGTTATCCATGGCATAGCGCTGCAGCCGGCCAATCATAATCGGCTTCTCAGCGCGGTGATGCATCACGCAGGAACCTTCGCAGAGCACCTCGACCGGACACACGCGGGCGCAGCTTCCCGCCAGGACATTGGCTTCAAGAATGCTGCGGGCGGAGCCGGCGATATTGCCCGAGGCAATCTTCTTAATGAAGCGCGGAACGTCGATGTGTGTGGGACAGGCAGCGGTACAAGGCGCGTCAAAGCAGTTCAGGCAGCGGTTGGCTTCCACCATTGCCGCCTGTGGCGTCAATGCAGGCTTCAGCTCCGGGAAACGAGCTGTAATACCGGCATGCGGAGTGAATGCGGTGCCCAAAATCGTGGCCCTCCGTTCAAACAAACTGATCGTAGAGATTGCAAGCTACCCCTTCCCACAAGGTAAGTCAATAGAATCAGGGGTTTCCCTATTTGTTTCTGGGACCGGAAAGAAATGACCGGAATCACAGCAATTCTGTGCTAACGCTGATACTGTTAAACAAGGTTGTCTCCATTATTAAAGGAACAGATTTTGGCAAATACCGTACTCCCACCGACCTCGGAAGTAGAGACGATTAACAGCACGTCTACCGCACCGCAGTCCTTCCTGGTAAGTCCGCCCCTGTTGAAGACTCGGCCCAACACCGACGTTTTGATGGGCCGCGCTGCCCAGGGCGGAAAGATCAATTGGATCACGTCCATCTTCATGGGCGCGTTCCATGTGGGAGCGATTGCCGCGCTCTTCTGTTTCTCCTGGAAGAACCTGGCTGCGTTTGTGGTGCTGTACTTCCTCGCCATCAACGTTGGCATCGGCATGTGCTATCACCGCCTGCTGACGCACCGCGGCTACAAGGTCCCCAAGTGGCTGGAGTACTGCCTGACCATCTGCGGCACGCTCGCCCTTGAAGGCGGACCAATCTTCTGGGTAGCGACACATCGTGTTCACCACCAGCTCAGCGATCACGAGGGCGACCCGCACACGCCGCACGACGGCACATGGTGGGCCCATGCCGGCTGGATCATCTCCGGCCGCACCCTGCATACGCACACCGCGATGCTGGCTCGCTATGCGCCAGACCTGACCAGGGACCGTTTCCAGGTCTTCATGTCGAAGTACCACTGGCTCTCGATCGCCACCGCTGCCGCCATCTGCTACGTCATCGGCGGTTGGTCGATGGTGCTGTGGGGCATCTTCCTCCGTACAGTGCTTGGCCTGCACTCCACCTGGCTGGTCAACTCGGCAACGCACCTGTGGGGAGCGCGCCGCTTTGAGACTCGCGACGACTCCCGCAACAACTGGTGGGTCGCTCTGCTGACCGGCGGCGAAGGCTGGCACAACAACCATCACGCTCACCCGGTAAGCGCCCGTCACGGCCTGCGCTGGTACGAGTTCGATATCAACTACTACGGCATCTGGGTGTTGGAGAAACTTGGTCTCGCCAAGAAGGTCCTGATCGCACAGTGGGATCCGAAAGATCCCCGGCCGGCCGGCAGCTAGTCAAGTATCCATCTATCTCATTGAGGCCCGCAGATGCGGGCCTCAGTTTTTGCCGGTAACGCGCGACCAGCCGGCCATCCTCGGTACACTTAGAGAGCGTTTTCCCTATTGCTGGGGTTCCGGAAGGGTATGCACCGGCGTTTTCATTGCGGAAAACGCCCATAGGATGAGGAATCCCTACATTACACCTACAGGGAAAATGCACTAACTCGTACACTTAAGCCAACCGTGCGCATCCTGACCCGCTACATTTTGCGTGAGTTGCTCTCACACGCCCTTCTCGGCGGCGCACTTTTTACCTTCGTGCTTTTCATGCGCGACCTGGAAAAGATTCTTGAACTGGTCGTGCGCGGTTCGGCGCCCCTGACAGACGTCTTCCGCATCTTTCTCTACACCGTCCCCAATACGCTCACGCTCACCCTGCCCATGTCTGTCCTGGTCGGCGTACTGCTCGGCCTGTCACGGCTCGCGGCCGACTCCGAAGTCACGGCGATGCGAGCCAGCGGCGTCGGCGTGCTGGATTTCACCCGCATCGTCTCTATCGTCGCGGTCGGAGCCTTTTCTCTCGGACTCGCCAACTCGCTCTATCTCGCACCGCGCGCGGCCTCCGCGCTCATCCAGATCGAAAACGAGTTGAAACAGTCGCAGGTCAGCTTCGAGGTGCAGCCGCGCGTCTTCTATGAAGACTTCAAGGACTACGTCCTCTATGTGCAGGATGTCGTGCCCGGCGTCGGTGCAGCGCAGTGGAAGAACGTCTTTCTTGCCGACCTGGCGCATCCTGCCTCGCCGCTCATCACCACTGCAACCGAAGCGGTCGTGGTCAACGGCGGAAACCAGACCCTCCGCATGAGCCTGCATGCGGGCGGTCAGCATCAGATCGCCGCCAACGATCCGAACCAGTACAACATCTCCACCTTTACGGACAGCGACCTGCCGATCAGCGCCGGAGCGTCCGACGACACGCACATCACCCGGCGCAACACTCCCCTGCTAGCGATGCCGCTCCAGGAGTTAATGCGCGCCAATGCGCCAGATCGGATTCTGAGGCGTATCGAGCTGCAGAAGCGCTTCTCCTATCCCTTCGCCTGCTTTGTGCTGGTCCTGGTCGGTGTGCCTCTTGGCCTGTCGTCACGCCGCGGCGGTAAGTCGACGGGCTTCGTGCTGACCATCCTGCTGGTCTTCATCTACTACCTGCTCTCCTCCATCGGAGAAGCGGTCGCACGACAAGGCAAGCTACCCGTCGTAGTGGGCATATGGGCAGCCAATCTCGTCTTTGCACTCGCAGGCATTTTTCTGCTGTGGAGACTTTCAGTGGAGACCATCCCCCTGGGACGGCTTGCCGGCATGGGACAGTGGATAGCCGCCCGTCTCAAGAGGGGTAAGACGCAAGAGCCACAAACCGAACAGGCTGAGATCGTCTCGACAGACCGCGGTGCGCGTAAGACCATCTGGGGCTTCCCCTTGCTGCTGGACGACTACGTCATGCGGCAGTTTGTCGCCAACTTTGCCCTGGTACTCTCGTCGTTCGTGGCATTGTCGCTGATCTTCAGCTTCTTTGAGCTGGTGGGAGATATCATCCGCAACCGTACGCCGCTCGTTACGGTGGGCGACTACCTGCTGAACCTGATCCCGTACATGCTCTACAACCTGGCTCCGCTGTGCGCCCTGATCGCCGTTCTTGTCACCTTCGGCGCATTGAACCGCACCAGTGAGATCACGGCAATGAAGGCCACCGGCATCTCGCTCTACCGCATTGCGGCGCCGGTCCTCGTGCTCGCGGCGGTGTTGGCGGCGCTGCTGTTTACCTTCGACGAGTTCTACCTTCCCTCCGCGAACAAACGTCAGGAAGCCCTGCGCTCGGTCATCAAGGCACGGCCGGCACAAACCTTTTCACGTCCAGACCGGAAATGGATTACCGGTCAGACGAACGGCGGCGAGGATCCGGTCCGTATCTTCTACTATCAGTTCTTCAACCCGGACATGAATTCGTTCGCGAACCTGACCGTCTTCGAGTTCCAGCCCGGAACCTTCGCACTGCAGCGCCGCGTCTTCGCTACCAGCGCGCACTGGGATCAGAGCGCCCATCAATGGATCTTTGAGAATGGCTGGCAGCGCACCTTCGACAAAGAGTCCGTCGCCACCTATCAGCCGTTCACCGTCTCCCTCTTCCCCGAGATCCACGAACAACCCAGTTACTTCAAGAAGGAGTTCGTCGCGGCTCAGGAGATGTCGTTCGCGGATTTGACGCGATACATCAACGACCTGAAACAGTCTGGCTTTGACACCATGCGGCTGCGGGTGCAGTTGAACCACAAGATCGCCTACCCTCTAGTGACCCTGGTGATGGCGATCCTGGCGATTCCGTTTGCACTCTCCATGGGCCGCAAGGGCTCACTGGCCGGCATCGCCGCCGCCATCGGTCTGGCCATCGCCTACTGGGTCATTGCCGGGCTCTTTGAGGCGATGGGCAACGTGAATACGCTACCTCCGATGCTGGCCGCCTGGTCGCCGGATATCCTGTTTGCCTTCGCCGGGGCCTACCTCCTGCTCCGGACTCCGACCTAGGGTGTGTCATCAAACTCCTGTCGTCAGAGCATTTTCCCTGTTGCTAGGTATCCCGGCAGTATCGTGCAGTGGCGTTT
>NZ_JBFRCY010000129.1:0-7769 GCF_052113305.1 Terriglobus sp. YAF25 | reverse complement strand
GCCGTATCCAGCTCATTCAACTGGTCGATGTGGCCAAGAATGGCGTTCAGGTCTTTTTGCATGCGGGCGACTTCGTCGTCTTTCAGCTCGAGCAGGGCCAGCTCGGCCACGCGGCGTACGACGTCAAGGGTTACCGTCTCACTCATCACTTCTGAGTATAGCGAGGCCGCTCCTGGCCCGACACAAAGCGCAGCCCGGTCACGGAGACACCGGCGACTTTCTTCAGGTCGCCCACCAGGCGTCCGCACATGGCCTCAAGCTGAGGCCGCCATGCTGGGTCGTCCACGTAGAGGATGACGGTGCCTTCTTCGAACGCAGTCACCTGGCTGTGCGCGGCAATGGCAGAGCCGGCGACGACCGGCCATGCGGCCGCCAGCCGGTCGGTCTCGCTGAGCGTGCGTAGCGACTTACTCAGCGTGTTGCGCAGCACATCCCTCATCCGTTCCATTGGTTACACCTTCTGATAGCGCTCTGCGATCCAGCGTTCGACTTCGGCCAGCGACTCGATGGCCGTGTGCGGTTCGCCGCAGCCGGCCTCTTCCGTTCCCCGAATGAGGAAGACCTGTTCTATGCCTGCAGCATGACCGGCGGCAAGGTCGGAGCAGCGGTCGCCCACCAGAATACTGGTAGCAAGGTCGATGCCGAGCTCGCGCTCGCCCTTCAGCAGCATGCCGGGGCCGGGCTTGCGTTCTTCGCACTCACGCTTGTATTCGCCGACACCATGCACCGGGTGATGGCAGCAGTAGTAGACCGCATCGACGTCGGCCTGCTCGCGGTCGAGTTCGGCACGCATCCAGACCATCAGCTCATGGAACTGCTCTTCGGTGTACATGCCGCGGGCGATGCCGGCCTGGTTGGTAACGATGGCCACCTTCATGCCGTGCGCGCGGGCTGTGCGGATGAGCGACATAATGCCGGGCATCCACTGGACATCTGGAATCTTATGCAGGTAGCCAATTTCGACGTTTACTACGCCGTCACGATCAAGAAATAAACAGGGAGGAGCCACACGTTAAGGATACAAGGCATCCGCGGTCGCGCTTGTGCACTCTTACCCGCGCATGGCGACGACACAACAACACGAACGCGATGCGAAGGTAACTCCCTCGGGCCCGAAGGGTGACAACCCGGCAACCGCCGGTCCGGGACAGACGAAGGTGAACTCCCGCACGCCGGAGAACAAGGCCGGAGAGATCGATYCGGCAGCGCCGGGGCAGACTGGAACGACACCGGGGTCGACGAGGGTGCCTGGAGAGTAGTTGTCTTCGGAAGCGTTGAAAAGCAGGTCCTTCACTAATCACCGCAGCGAATAAGTTCGCCGGGGACCCCGACCGTTCAGGAACATTTATAAAGAAAACTTGAGACCCCCCAACGAAAAGCCCCGGCGGGCCGGGGCTTTTTCGTGAGTCGTAGAGGTATTTAGAACGGGTTGATCTTGCCCAGACCCTTCTTCTTCTTGTTCTTGGAGGAGCTCTCCTCGCTCTTATCGATCGAAGGCTTCGGAGCTTTCTTGCCGTTGGCGGGTGCCTGCTGGGCTGCAGGAGTCTTCTGACCAGGGGCGATATCGTTCACGGTGTCTTCCGCCGCGGCGGGCTTTTCAACCGGGGGGACTGCCTGATTGTTCTCAGCGCCACCGACGGCCTTCAGACCGAACGTCCGTGGCGTCTCGCCAGCCTTGGGTGTCACGATCTCGATACCGACGCCGTTTCCGCCCGCCGGCGCGGCTGCCGGAGCCGTCATATTGACCGCTCCCGCGTTCGGAGCCGAGCCATCCGCCGGGTTGTTGATGTCGTTGAAGCCGAGCGGAGTCGCGGGCGCCGCCGGGGCACCAGGCTGTGCTGCCGCCGGCGTTTCAGAGGCTGCGGCTGCGGGAGCTGCCTTGACTGCCTTGGGAGCGGCCGCGGCCGAAGTGCCGGGGTTGAGCGCCTCTCGGAAGGAGTCTTCGACAAACTTTGCTACTTCGGGCGCCAGGGTCGGACGCGGATCAGCCATGGTGGGCTCACCAACCGTGGCGGTCTGGACGACGTCCGGGTGGCGCAGGAACATGATCTTGGCGATATCGAGCAGCTTGTACTGCGAGCGGCTGTTTTCCAGCGCCTGGCTGGCTGCGGTCTGTTCCTGGCTGGCCTCAGGCTGCGGGCGGTTCAGAGCAGCGATACGGTCGCGGGCATCCTCAACATGGTTGGAAGCAGAGTGCTCGGTCACAGCCCTGGTATAGGCGGCCATCGCACGGTCATCGAACTCCTGCTCCAGCTTGGCCTTCGGACCTTCGGGAAGATTGGTTCCACGTACGAAACGCGCCTGCGCGGCATAACCGTCACCGATACCAATTAGCACCTGGTCCATGCCGCTGTAGAGCGGATAGGTGTCGGCCACTGTCTGATAGCGGGCGATGGCGGCGGCCCAGTTCTCGTGGGAGGCGTAGAACGAAGCGACCTCGGCTTCACGGGTGGCCAGTACTTCCTGCACCTCACGCAGACGCTGCTTGGCCTGCGGCACCAGCGTGGACTGCGGGAACTGCTGAATCATGTTCCGGTACTCTTCCTGCGCGTGCATCGCCTTGGTGTAGTCGCGGTCAGGCTTATCCATCTGGCGGAAGTAGATGTCGCCGACGCGCATCTGAGCTTCGGCAGCTTCGGGCACGTTGGGGAAGAAGGTGATGAAGTCCTTGTACTCGGCCTCGGCCTGGGCCAGGGCGGCGGAGCCGCCTTCCTTGTACCAGCTATCGGCGACGGCCAGCTTGGCGCGCATCTGGTACTGCGAGTCCGGATAGGTATTGAGCATGGTCTGCAGGTCCAGACGGGCGACGTCGAAGTGGCCCTTGTTCAAGGCCTCGAGCGCCTTGTCGTAGAGCTGCTTGTCGGGCAGGTTCTTGTCCACGTCGGCCAGTGGGTTCCGCTTCAGGCGCTTCTTCTCGGCGGCCTTGGTGTCTTTGGACTGCTGAACCTTCTGGTCCTTCTTGGATTCCTTGGGTTCCTTCGGTTCATCCCCTTTGCGCTTCTTTGCCTGCTTGCCCGTGGAGAGCGTGACGCTCTCAGACTGCGAACCGTCAGGATTCGTGCCGGCCGTCTGTGCGTGCAGGCTCAGTGAACCAGCCAGAAGGGCCGCAGCCACGGCGGCGGAAAGCGGTGCGAAACGGGTCGAGAAAACAAAACGGCGCATGCAACCTCACTGCTCTCTGGATGAGAGAGCGCAACCTTCCCCCGGCTTAGCGGGCACGGCAGGAAGGTGTGTTTATTTTAGACGGTCAGATGGCGAGATGGGGTATGGTCCCGATGCTTTTACAGGCACCCCGAATTATCTCCCTGATGTGGCTAGTTCAGTCTTTCGCGCCAGTTCAGCCTTCCGTGCCAGATCCAGCAGGCTGCGGGCATCTTCGACTGCCTGTCCGCGGCCAAAGACCGAGGTACCGGCGACCAGCAGCTCGGCTCCGGCCTTCACCACGCTCTCCACTGTCGTGTGGTCGATGCCGCCGTCGACCTGAATGCGAAAGTCCAGGTCGCGCTCCTGCCGCATCTGGGCAAGGCGCTCGATCTTTTTCAGGGTGCTGGGAATGAACGCCTGCCCCCCGAAGCCGGGGTTTACGGTCATCACCAGTACGTGATCCACAATGTCCAACACATCGGTGAGAAACTCCACCGGAGTCGCCGGATTAATGACCACACCGGGCTTCATGCCGTGGCTCCGGATCAGCTCCAGCGTGCGGTTCAGGTGACGGCACGCCTCCCACTGCACGCTCACCCAGTCGGCGCCGTTGTCGGCAAAGGCGGGGATGTAGGCATCGGGGTTGGCGATCATCAGGTGGCAGTCGATGGGCAGCGTCGTCGCCTTGCGCAGACTATTCAGTACCGGCGGCCCGATGCTGATGTTGGGTACAAACACGCCATCCATCACATCGAAATGGACCACCGTGCCACCGCCTTCGGTAGCTTTAGCGACGTCCTCAGCGAGGTGGGCAAAGTCGGCCGCGAGGATGGAAAAGCAGAGCTCGGTCACAGGTTCGAGTGTACCAAGCGTCGGCCCTATATCTGTGCACGTTTTATGCCCGCAGTGCACGTTTACGCCTGTGCGCGGGCAGATGGAGTAAGCTGCGTCTACCCACTTCAAACGGAATGGCTCCGGCCAAAACCAAGTGGCTTCGGCCAAAACCAAGTGGCTTCGGCCAAGGAGATCGATCCCCCCTATGCCTCTTCCGAACGATGAACGCGTCGTCGACCTCGCCAACCGTATTCTTGCCCAGTTTGACACGCTCTTCGGTCTTCATCCGGGTTTCCGCGCTGCTCATGCCAAGGGGCTGATGCTGACCGGCACCTTTACAGCGGCGTCTGAGGCTCTGTCCCTGACCAGCGCGCCGCATGTCTCCCGTCCGTCGACGCCGATAACGGCTCGTTTCTCGAACTCCACCGGTCTGCCGATGATGCCGGATAGCGTGGCGGATGCTAATCCGCGCGGCCTGGCGATCCGTTTCAACCTGGCCGAGCACGTCCATACCGACATCGTCAGCCATTCCATCGATGCCTTCCCGACGCGTACCGGCGATGAATTTATCGAGCTGCTGAAAGCCATCGGCGCCAGCGGGCCGGATGTCCCTTCGCCTAAGCCGGTTGAGGTCTTTCTCGGCTCGCATCCGGCGGCGCTGGCGTTTGTCCAGGCTCCCAAGCCCTTCCCGATCAGCCTGGCGACCGAAAGCTACTTCGGCGTCACCGCGTTTGCGTTTACCAATGCGCAGGGCGAGACAAAGTTTGGCCGCTATCGCATCGTTCCGGAGGCGGGCAAGCAGTTCTTCACCGACGAGGAAGGGGCGAAGCTTGCCCAGAACTACCACTACGACGAGATCGCCGAGCGCGTCGCCAAGGCGCCGATCAGGTTCCGGATTCTGGTACAGGTTGCCGGCTCGGAGGACACAGTCGATGACGCCACGGTGCACTGGCCGGAGTCGCGGCCGCTGGTGGAGCTGGGTGTGGTGGAGTTGAACGCTGTCATGCCGGACTCCCTGGCACAGCAGAAGCACATCATCTTCGATCCCATTCCGCGCTGCGAAGGGATTGAAGCGTCTGCCGATCCGTTGCTGGAGCTGCGGGCGGCCATCTATCTGTTGAGCGGCCGCCGCCGCCGTGCGGCGCAGCCGGCGTAGAGCATTTTTCCTGTGGGCGTAGTGGAGGGGCTTGTGCATCTGTGGGCGTTTTCCTCAATGAAAACGCCGCTGCACGCTCCTCGCGGGATACAGCAATAGGAAAATGCTCTAGAAAAAAAGCTTTGCGCTCGCCTGGGGCTTACTAAAGATACGCTTGCAACCCGTCCGGAAGCTGGTTATGGTGTTTGTCGCTGTTTGTACAACGCAATTACTTGCGCCATTCTCAAACTAAGTTTGGGTTTTGAAACGAGGCAGCGGGAGACTCTCCCGCTGCCTCAGGACAAGACGGCCGGGAGGTCTTTGATGCGCTGCCCCTCCACCATGGTCGACGAGTCTGGACGATTGCGGGCGCTGGAGGAGTACGCTCTGAGCGAGCGGCTCGGCCTTCCTGCGCTGGCGCCGGTTGTCCGGCTCGCGGCTGAGATGTTCCAGATGCCGATGTCGGCGGTCAATTTGATCGGCGAACAGCACGTCTTCTTCGCCGCCCGTTACGGCATTGATGGTTGTGACATGTCGCGCGATGTATCGTTTTGCGCGCATGCCATCCTGCAAAACGATGTCATGGTGGTGCCTGACGCTACTCATGACGTCCGCTTCCACGACAATCCGCTGGTGACCGGTGAGCCGGGAATCCGGTTCTACGCCGGGATGCCTCTGCGTTCTCCTTCCGGACATGCCATCGGCGCGCTCTCTGTCATTGACCGGTCGCCGCATGCGACCTTCTCGGAACGTGACCAGGAACGGCTTCGCGACTTTGCAGCACTGGTCAGCGACAAGCTGGAGTTGCGCAGGCTGGAGGTGGCGCAACAGATGAGCCGGTTCCAGCAGATCGCGGCGACATCTCCGGGGCCTTTGCTTGGCTTCAATCGAAAACTTGAGCTGACCTTCTGTAATGGTGCCGCGGCAGCTGTCCTGGGAGCTTCGCGTGAGACGTTACTCGGTCGCCTTATTGGCGAGATTCTGCCGCGTCTGGACGAGCGGCGGATTCTGGAGTTCATCGGCAATGTTATTGCCACCGGAGTCTCGCAGCATGTCCCCATCGAAACCCTTGCCTTGCGTTCTGAAGGCGCAATGCTGCCGGTCGAGGTCGTGTTCTTCACCTGGAAGGAAGAGGGAGAAGATCGTTACGGCCTGATGCTGACCGATATTACCGAGCGGCGGAACCATGAGCAGGAGCTCTTCCGGCTGGAGAACTTCGACAAGCTGACCGGCCTGGCTAATCGCAAGGTTCTGCGCCATGAGGTTGCCGGGGCGTTGGAAGAGCACGTTGCCCTGGCGCTGCTAGTGATCGATCTGGACAGCTTCAAAGACATGAACGACACGCTCGGATACAAGGCGGGCGATGAACTGCTGCATGCGTTGTCAGAGCGGATGAACTGCCTGCTGAAGCCGGGCGACATGCTGGCCCGCATGGGGGGCGATGAGTTTGCCGTGCTTCTACGCGGGTGCGAGCTTCCGGCCGTCCGTGCCTTTGCGAACACGCTGTTGACCAATATCGGCAAGCAGCTCGACGTTGCTGACCATAGCATCCGTGTAACGGCGAGTTGCGGCATCGCGCTCGCTACAGAGCAGCAGAGCGACGCGGAAGAGTTGTTGGGAAATGCGGACCTTGCCCTGTACCAGGCCAAAAGTCTCGGCCGTGGTCATGTGTCGGTCTATCTGCCGGCGCTTCGCCAGGAGGCCATCGAGCGGCGGCAGTTCGATGCCGAGCTCCATCATGCCGTCGAGAATGAGGAGTTCGAGCTCTTCTATCAGCCACAGATCCACCTGCAGAGCGGCACCCTGGTGGGAGCCGAGGCGTTGATTCGCTGGAGGCATCCCCAGAAGGGATACCTGGCTCCGGCGGCGTTTCTTCCCTTGTTGGAGGTTAGCTCCCTGGCGGGAACCGTCGGGACATGGGTGTTACGGAAGGCGTGTGAACAGGCGGCTCTCTGGCGCCAGAGGGACGAAGGCCGCTTCCGCATGGGAATCAATCTCTTTGCCGCCCAGTTCCTTACCGGCGATCTGGTGGAACAGGTGCTGCAGAGTCTCGACGACTATCGTCTGCTGCCGCGGAACGTGGAGCTGGAGATCACCGAAAACATCATTCTGCACCAGGATGCCGTGATTCTGGACACATTGAGGCAGTTGCGGGAGGCCGGAGTCTGCATCGCCTTCGACGACTTCGGCACCGGCTTTGCTTCGTTGAGCCTGCTTCGCGATTACCCCGTCACGCAGATCAAGATCGATCGGAGCTTTACCAGCAACATGTGCTGCTCCACGCGGGACGAGGCAACGGTTGCGGCGACGATTGGCCTGGCACGGAACTATGACCTGGATGTCATTGCCGAGGGCATCGAGACCGAAGAGCAGTTACAGAAGCTCAAGCGGATCGGATGTGATGAGGGCCAGGGATATCTCTTCGGGAAACCGATGCCTGCGGCGGAGTTTGAGAAGAAGTTCTTGGCGTCGTAGAGGTGTGGCAACAAATTTGATTAACCCATACACCGGGTGCCTGTAGGAGGTCAAGAGGTTGTTGACATCTGGAGCCTGCTGATGGGCGGGCGTAGGTTGAGGCTAGCATGAGGTCTTTGKTGGTTGTAGAAGTCTGTCCAAGGGGCGAGTTGGGTGTCTCTTTGTTCTGAGTTTTCCCAGT
>NZ_JBFRCY010000128.1:0-10384 GCF_052113305.1 Terriglobus sp. YAF25 | reverse complement strand
GTCGAGCTCATTGCGGGTCCCTTCCTGCAAAACAGTTGCTAGTTGCTAGATGCTAGTTCCTGGTTGCCGGTTGGTGAAAGGGGCAGCGCAGGATTGGCTGCGCCTGAGTTAGACGCCTTTTTTCTGAGGTTCCCAGATGAATTTGTGGATCTGGAGGCTGAGGCGGGCGGGCAGGCCGTCGGCCAGCATCCACTCCACGAGGAGACGGGGATCGAGGGTTGCATTGTCTGCCGTACGCACGGGAGAGGGCGTCTTCTGGAATGCCGGAGACAGCAGGACATGGCCACACCTTGCCGCGAGCCCATGTTCCCGGATGAAGCCACGGGCAAACTCATAGTCAGCCCGGTCACTGATGACGAACTTTACTTCGTCGTTGCCGGTGAGCGCGTCGAGGTTGGCCAAGTGGAAGCTATTGGCGGCCGAACCGGCGCCGGGACACTTCACGTCTACGATCTTATGCACAGCCCGGGGAACGGCGGCCAGGGGGCGCTCGCCGCTGGTCTCCATCATGAGCGTGAAGCCTTTCGCCAGGAGCCGATCCATCAGCGGAAGCAGCTCGCGCGCCTGCAGCATGGGTTCGCCACCGGTGAACTCCACCAGGGTGCAGGGGAAGAGAGCGGCAAGTTCGTCTTCGATCTGTTCGAGCGTGTAGGGCTTGCCACCGGTAAAGGTGTACTCGGAGTCGCACCAGGAGCAGCGCAGGTTGCAGCCCGCCAGCCGGACGAAGATGCACGGCATGCCGGCGAAAGAGGACTCGCCCTGTACCGATTTGTAGAGTTCGATAAGGTGCACGGAGTTACTCGAAGTAGCGGGCCATGGAGGTGTCGGTCTCGTACATGACGCAGTCCTTCACCGAGACACGGCCGTTGGTCATCTCCAGCATCTGCTTGCTGGTCTCCTGGTAGAAGTAGCGAGCCAGGTTTTCGGCCGACGGGTTCACCTCGTCGAAGGGCTTGAGATCGTTAATCATCTGGTGGTCGAGGTAGTTGACCACGGGACGCATGACCTGCTTCAGCAGCTTGAAATCCAGCAGCAGACCGCTGCCGTCCAGTTCCTTGCCCTGCAAGGTAACCAGCACACGGTAGTTGTGCCCGTGCGGGTTCTCGCACTTGCCGTGATAGTTGCGGAGGTAGTGGCCTGAGGAGAAGGTCGCCTCTACGGTGATTTCAAACATGACACGGTCTGCTTTCTAAAAATGCTTCAGTATTCAGTTTACTAGCTAGTGGCCGATTGCTCGTTCCTGGTTGCTGATTGCTCGACAGCCACAGCAAATTGAAGAATTGAAGGATTGAAGGATTGAATAAAAAGGCCGCTCAGAGCGCGTCAAATGCCCTGCCTTTTCTATGAGTTACGGCGGTTGCGGCGCTGATCCTCAGCGCGGCGCTCAGCCTGCTCGAACAGGGTAGAAAGCACACCGCTGAGAGCAACAATGAGCGAGATCACAAGCAGGGAGTTCGCCGGGGACCCCACCCTTCGCGATGAAACCGCGAAGAATGGGGCAACGAAGATCGTGCTTTCACTCTGTAGTTCGATCCACCTAAGGGAGGTAGGTTGGAATGCTATCGCCCTCTTTGGAGAGCCACGTGCGCACCGGATCGGGATTCAGAGCACGCAGCGTGGAGACGACGGTGCGGGCGTTGAGCTGAGCGCCTTCAAGCGAGGTGTGGGTATGCGGGTCGGCGAAGAGCTTTTCGACGTCTTCGCGCGATATCGCGTCGTAGGCACGGGCGATGGCCTCATTCAGATCGAGGAAGGCGACACGTTCCTGCACGGCGACTTCATGAGCCCACGTGCCGTACTGATCGCGGTGGATTTTGCCGGTGGTTTCCTCCCAGGTCTTGCGTGGGATCGGAGAACAGATGACCGGAATCGCTCCTTTGGCCTCCGCCTCGCGCACAAACTGCCGGAGATACCAGCCGTAGCTGTGCACGACCTCATGCTTGCGGGTAATGGGATTGTCGATCTCCTGAGTCTCGTCACCGGTCCCCTTCAATGTCCCGCGGGCACGTGCTTTGTCGTCGAGCGGGCCGCTGTCGTTGTGACCGAACTGCATGAGGATAACGTCGCCCTTCTGTACCTGCGCGAGGACGCGGCTCCAGTGATCGCGGTAATAGGTGCGCGAGCTACGCCCGCCGAGAGCACGATTGACGACGTTCATCTTGTCGGTCTGGAAGAACGGATCGAGCTCATCACCCCATCCCCACTGGCCGCCTTTTCCCTGCCCGTCTCCGTTGCGCACCGTCGAGTCACCGATCAGCCAGAGAGTCGGAAGGCCGGGATGCGCGATGGGCCTGAAGGCGGCTTCGGCCTTGGCGTTGTCGAGGGCCGGATCGGTCCACTGGTTACCGTTGGGATTGTCGTCGGGAGTTTGTGCGTGCAGCGAAAGAGCGAGCAGAGCGCAGCATAGGCCAAGGCGAAGGAGGTTCCGCATGGCAACTATCTTAGGGGGTTTCGACATATTCGGTGGACCCAGTGCTTCTTGCACCATTCTTCGTGCCTACATCGCGAAGCGAGGCTGGGTTTCTTGAACAAGAGCAGAGTCTGGTGGGAAATCTGAGCTCAGTGCTCAGGATAGTGAAGGCCGGGCCCATGTCCCCACGGGACATGGGGCACCCGGTGCATGGGCTGTCTCGAATATGTCGATATAACCCACAGATGAGGAAAGGACCGTCGCTGATCTACACGCTTTATGCAAAGAAGTTTTCGACTTCGGTGATGTCGTCGGTGAGGCGATAGGAAGGCAGGCTCTCCAGAAAGATGCGACCGTACCTCTGCCGCTGAATGCGTGGATCCAGAAGCATGAGGACGCCGCGATCGTTGATGCTGCGGATCAGACGGCCGAAGCCCTGTTTCAGCGCGATGACTGCCTGCGGCACCTGGAGATCGAAGAAGGGCTGACCGCCGGTGGCGGTGATGGCCTCCATGCGGGCTTGAATGACCGGGTCAGAGGGCACAGCGAAGGGGAGGCGATCGACGATCACACAGCTAAGCTGCTCTCCCTGTACGTCAACGCCCTGCCAGAAGCTGCTGGTACCGAAGAGCACCGCGTTTGGGGTTGCACGGAACTCATCAAGAAGTGCCTTGCGTGGCGCCTGTCCCTGCAGGAAGAGTGGGAAGGGGACCTCGACCAGCATGCGCTCGTAGAGCTCGCGCATCTGCTGGTAGCTGGTGAAGAGGCAGAAGGCACGGCCGGCGGTAATCTCAAGCACGCGGCGGGTGCGTTCTGTGGCGTGCTTCATGAAAGCCGGGTCGCGCGGATCGGGCATGCCTTGGGGCAGATAGAGCAAGGCCTGCTTGCCGTACTGGAAGTGCGAGGGCACGATCAGCTCGCGTGCGCTGGTCATGCCCAGGCGCTTGCGGATGTGTTCGAAACCAGCCTGTACGGTGAGTGTGGCCGAGGTGAGGATGACGGAGCTGAACTTCTCCCACAGCGTCGCGACCAGCAGCTCCGAGACATCGATGGGCGTGGCCTGCAGTTGCGTGTGCAGTGCGGGCGCGGCATCGCGCCGGGCAGCGTTGCGAACACCGCCGATGGGTCGGCGCTCAATCCAGAAGACGGTGTTTGGATCTTCGGTCTCCATCAGAAAGCGGAGATGGGCACGGATGTCGTTGCAGCGTTTCTTCAGGCCCTGCACCTCGTCCACATCTTTCACACGATCGAGCTCGCCAAAGAAACGCTCGAGGGCTGCGAGTAACGAAAGATAGGCCTCGCCATTGAGTTCGAGGAAGTCCGTACGACCGGTGAACGGCATGCGGCCCGGCGAGTTGGCATGGGGCAGCGTCGAAAAGAACAGACGCGCGCGATCTTTGAGTGTGGCGATGGCGGAGTCGACACCGGCCACTACGACCTGACGGGCACGCAGCAGCAACTCGGTATCGCGTGCCAGTTCATCGAAACGGCCGGTGGAGAGTGAGATACCGAAGTAGGCGCTGGCGACATCTTCCAGCTCGTGCGCCTCGTCGAAGATGACCGCTGCGGCTTCCGGAAGAACGCCTGCGTCCGGGGCGCCTGCCGCCTCCTGTTTGATGGAGAGATCGGCGAAGAAGAGATGGTGATTGACGATGATAAGGTCGCTCTCGGCGGCCCGGCGGCGCATCTCCGTGATGAAGCAGCGCTCGAAGTTAGGGCAGGTCTGGCCCAGGCACGCCTCAGTGCGGGCATCGAGCTTGGACCAGAGCGCGGACGACTCCGGCAGAACGGTCAGCTCGGCACGGTCGCCGGTCTCGGTGGTCTGTTCCCATTCGGCGATCTCGCGATACTGGTTGATCTCTTCCAGACCGTTGAGAATGGGCTGGTCGCGCAGGGCGTAGAGCTTCTGCCGGCAGATGTAGTTGGCGCGACCCTTCATGTAGGTAACGCGCAAGGGGCCGAGCAGTGACTCCAGGAACGGGATGTCTTTGAAGAAGAGCTGTTCCTGGAGGTTTTTAGTACCGGTGGAGACGATGACGCGCTGTCCCCGCTCGCGGGCGAAACGCAGGGCGGGAAGAAGATAAGCGAGGGTCTTGCCGGTGCCGGTGCCAGCCTCGACGACCAAGTGACGGCCGTTGTCGAGGGCGCTCTCGACAGCTTTTGCCATCTCGAACTGGCCGCGTCGGTGCTCGTAGGTGAGCGAGGACTGGGCCAGCACTCCGCCGGGCGCGAAGAACTCGTGCAGCGTGGGGAGGTTCTCCGAGATGGTGGGAGGTGAAGACAAGGTGAAAGTCTCACCTCATGATATCGCGGGAAATAAGAAAAAGACGGTTCGAGCGTAGCTCGAATACCCATGTCCCCGAGAGACACCACCCCAACGAAACAAGTTCGTTGGGGACCCCGGCACATWGGGGCACCCGATCTTGTGGAAGCCGCGCGATAGTGCAGCCATATCACTTTCTATAATGAAATCTGAGAGAAAGCAGGCGAGAGTGGCCGGGAAGATTCAGAAGAGATTAGGAAAGAAGCACCGGCAGGCATCGACGCGGCCCAAACAGGGCAAGAGCCCACGTGCAGCGAACACCGGAGCTGGACGGGTTTCTGACGCGTCGCCGAAGGGGCGCAAGAAGATTGCCGCTAAAAAGCGCGCCGCTGTTGAGAAGGCACGCACACCGCGCCGTTCCCCGGAGTTCGAGCGCAAAGAAACCATCGTCCCCAATGTTCCGCTGCCGAAGCGCGAGCGCTATGTTGCTCCGCCGGAGAAGGTACGCATCGGCGATCGCCCGGCGACGCAGGTCGAACTGGGCGGTTCGCTCATCGAAGATGCACAGCATCCAGCCTCCGAGCCGCTGATCGCGATCTGCGGCCGGCCCAACGTGGGCAAATCGACGCTCTTCAACCGGCTTACCGGAACTCGTCGCTCCATCGTCGGCGATGAGCCCGGCATTACCCGTGACCGCATCTACGGGGAGGTGGAGTGGCAGGGCCACAAGGCGCGCCTGGTGGATACCGGCGGCGTGGTTCCCGATGATGAAGCTCTGATTCCGAGCGAGATTTTCCGCCAGGCGCAGGTCGCACTCGATGAAGCCGACGCCATCGTGATGGTGGTGGACGGACGGAGCGAGATTACCGCTCCGGATCTAGAGATGGCCCGCCTGCTCGTACGCAGCGGCAAATCGATCTTTCTGGCTGTCAACAAGATGGAAAGCGCGGCCGTCGCTATGGAGGCTGACAACTTTCGCACGCTGGGCTTCAAGGAGGTCTTCCCCATCAGCGCCGAACATGGCACGGGCGTGGGCGATCTGCTGGATGCTATCTATGACGTGCTGCCTGCCTCCGAAACGACAACGGAAGCGGAAGAGGCGGCGGACGACGAAGCCACGATTGAGGACGAGCCCAAGCTGCACCGCACGCACGGCGAGTACGATCTCCACGAGACGAAGATCGCTATCATCGGGCGGCCGAACGTCGGCAAGTCCACGCTGCTGAACGCGCTGACCGGAACCAAGCGCGCCATCGTCTCTCCGATTGCGGGAACGACACGCGATGCTGTCGACGAAGTTGTTACACGCGGCGGACATGACTTCCGCTTTGTGGATACAGCCGGCATTCGCCGCAAGGGCAAGACCACCGCAATGGCCGAGAAGCTCTCGGTCATCATGGCGCGCAAACATCTGGAAGCCAGCGACGTTGCGCTGCTTATCATCGATGCCACCGAGGGTGTGACCGCCCTGGATGCCAACATCGGTGGATATGCTCACGAGAGCGGGCGCAGCGTCGTCATCGTGGTGAACAAGTGGGACGCCGTCACCTCGAACCGCGAGGATAAGAGCCAGCCCTCCGCCGATCAGAAGGTATATGCGGAGCAGGTGCGTGAGCACTTGAAATATCTGGACTACGCGCCGCTGGTCTTTATCTCGGCGCAGAAGTCAATGAATGTACCGGCGGTCTTCCGCGAAGTGGCACGAGTCGCTAAAGAGCGCCGTAAGCGCGTGACCACAGGTGAGATGAACCGCTTCCTGAAGCGCGTGGACTTCCAGCGCGCCTCGGTGCCGATGTCCAGACGGGTGAGGATCTACTTCATGACACAGGCCGCGGTGGCTCCGCCGACGTTCGTGCTGTTCACGGATAAAGATGTAAAGCTGCACTTCAGTTTTGAACGCTTCCTGGAGAACCAGATCCGCGAGAGCTTCGGGTTTGTGGGAACGCCGATCTGGTTTAAGACCAAGGGGCGGAATAAGAAGGTAGAAGAATAGTTGAATAGTTGAATGGTTTGGCTCGTTGCGCATGGAGCCACATACCTGGGCCGTTGCCCCAGGCTGATCATACCTGGGCCGTTGCCCCAGGCTGATATAGAACGCGGGTTTCACCCCCACCGAACCAAGTTCGTCGGGGACCCCGGCCTTCAGCGCTTACTGCTTGTACGTCTTAGCTTGCGGGCTCACCTGCGATCGCGGGTGGCTCAGGATCTTGCGGTGCCGGCGGAGGCGTCGGCTGTAGATTCCACCAGCTTTGGCCGGGTGGTTCGAGAAGCTCGCCGAGCCGTGGGTAGCGTCCGCCGAGATAATAGGCCGCATAGCAGCGCAGGAAGAGTGTCACCGTGCCAATGGTGAGAAGCTGCACGTACAGGGCAATCGCAAAGAAGCACAACAGGAAGACAGCGACGCCCGCCCCGCCAAGAACACGACCTGTCATGGCCAGGTGAGGGAGCGCGAGGCCGCCGATGATCGCCGGGATCATGATCAGGAAGTAAAAGAACAGCATCACGATCGAACTTACGGTGTAGTGCGCGATGAACCCGGCGGTCGCCAGAACGATTTTCAGCGCGGCATAACCGCAAATGCTTCCCGGCTCCTGCTGGAAGTGTGCCTGGAAGCGGCGCAGAGCATCACCCGAGGTAATCTCTTCGAGCGCGAGGGAGGGCAGGACAAAATCTGTCAGCAGACCCCCGGCAACAACGACGAGAGACAGACCCGCGAAGAAACAGGCGTATCCCAGCATGAGAGATGCGACGATCTGAAACGGGTTCTGTTGGGCTGCGTTGAAAACAAATCCTGACCTAAGAATCCAACGAATAATGACGATACCGGGTAGCCACGCTATTAAAGCAAGAGGTGTTGTGATAGCGAGCTTCAGCTTCGCCCAGCGCCAACGCAATGGATGATATTTCCGCCAGGCGGGAGCGACAGACTGAGCGCGCTCCACCGCGATGTCGAAGGAGACCAACTGCATCCGCGACGCCAGGGTAAAAATCCAGAACGAAAGAGCATCAAACACAAGGGCGCCGAGGATCCCCAGAAAGGCGTGCCCAAGCCTGATGGGACCATACAGCTTTGGCCTCCAGAACATGAAACAGATCATGCCGAGGGTGCAAAACGGTATGTACGCGGTTCCCATGATCGCGACGTACGTAGAAGCGGCGAGCTTCCAGCTTCGGCCGAAGTGAAAGGGCTGAAAGAGAATCTCACGGGTTCGATTGAAGGCGGGTCCGATGGCTTCAGACGGAGTAAGTCGTTTCATGCGTCCTGACAGTTCTTGCTCTACAGTTGCTCCTCTGCGTTTCCGGGAGCGGCGGGCGGAGGGTCAAACGGCACAGAGGGGTGCAGATTCCACCAGCTTTGCCCAACCGGTTCCAGGATCTCCCCCAGAAGTGGATAACGGCCGCCAAGGAAGTACAGCGCATATGCCTGGAAGAAGGTAAACATGAAACCGGCGACCAGCACCATGACAAAGAGTATCCAGACAGCCAGCACGAACAAACCGACAAACAGGCCGATCCCCATCAGCACACTGACTATCGGCGACTTGTGCACAAGCAGATAGAAGATGGCGCCGAGCAGTCCCATGGGCACCAGGCCGAGGAACGCGGCAACGAAATAAATGATGTAGCCGCCGATGCCGAAAACAATAAACAGCGCCACCCGGAGCAGCATATAGAGCACTACCTGGCCGGGTTCATCCCTCACCACCGCCATGCCGCGCTCCAGCGCCGTAGCGAGCGATGCATTCTCAAGCGCGATGAACGGCATGACAAAATCACGCAGCAGCCAGTAGATCGCGAAGACACACAGGCTGACGAAACTGATCACCAGAAAGAACTGGAGAAATGCGGGGAAGAACCCGGGCGGGAGTTGTCCTGGAACTGTCGGCCGCATGCGTGCCGCGATGCCCCCGGTGTAACGCAGTGTCGCKATGACAACAAGCACGTAAAAGAGGAGGCTGGGCAGGAGCTTCAGCCCCATCCAACGCCAGACGGGTGCGCCATGTTTCCGCCACAGAGGCAGGATCTCAGTCTGTTTGGTAGCGACCACATCCACCATCACCAACTGCATGCGAGAACCGACAAGAAAGAGGACGGTCGTGACGATAAAGACGGCGAAGATARAGATGCCGGAGACCGCGGCCATGGCCAAGGCGGATTTCGCCGCGGCTGGATGTGATGCGCCGGAACGTAGGCCGGTGAAGTTTGGCAGGGACAGCAGGCTACCCGCTTCTGCCAGAAGAGCGCAGAGAGCCAGCTTAAAGTAGAGACCGAACTTGCGCCGTTCGAAGAGGATCTGCTTGGTGCGCTCCCATGCGGGACCGAAACGTGATATTGGCCGGCTGGAAGCCTTTTGCCTCAGAGTGCGTGATGTAGTGCAGGAGCGATCCATGCGCCGTCTGGCGAGGCGGCGTAACCGGTTGCTCTCCCCTGGCGAGCATGGCGGCAAAGCGGCCGGCGAGAAGACCACCCGCAATGGACTCCGTGTAGCCTTCGACCCCGGAGAGCTGCCCGGCGATGAGGATGGACGGGTGCGTCTTCAACTGCAGTGTGTTGTTCAGCACGGCCGGCGAATTGATGTACGTATTGCGGTGGATCTGGCCGTAGCGCAGAAACTTTGCGTTTTCGAGGCCGGGGATCATACGCAATACCTTGGCCTGATCGCCATACTTCATGTGGTTCTGGAAGCCGACGAGGTTGTAGCTGTCGGCCCGCAGGTTCTCCTGCCGTAACTGCACGCACGCGTAAGGCCAGCGGCCGGTCTTGGGATTGGTAAGGCCTGCTGGCTTCATCGGACCGAAACGAAGCGTGTCGCGGCCGCGGCGTGCGAGCTCATCGATAGGAAGGCAGGCCTCGAAGTACTGCGGCTTCTCCCAGTCTTTGCTCGCTACCTTCTCGGCAGCAAGCAGGGCCTCAAGAAAGGCCTCGTACTCTTCTTTCGTGAAGGGGCAATTGATGTAGTCGGCGGTTCCCTTGTCCCAGCGAGCTGCGAAGTAGACCTTCTCCATGTCGATCGTCGAAGCATCAACGATCGGCGCGATGGAGTCGTAGAAGGCGAGCTGGTCACTGCCGGTGAGCCGCTGCAGCTCGCCGGCGAGAGCGGGCGAGGTCAGAGGCCCGGTCGCGAGTACGGTGATGTGGTCCGCATCCTCGGCAAGAGTGGTGACCTCTTCGCGGACGACCGTAATGCCTGGGTGCGCGGCGATGGCATCAGCGACGCGACGCGAGAACTCAATGCGGTCAACGGCAAGGGCATGACCGGCGGGAACGGCGGTAGCATCGGCATCCTTCAACAGGAAGGAGCCGGCACGACGCATCTCCTGCTTGAGGAGCCAGGGAGCGGTGTTCTCACTCTCACTCTTCAGAGAGTTGGAGCAGACGAGCTCGGCGAAGTCGCTGGTCTGATGCGCCTCAGTCGAGCGGTGCGGCCGCATCTCGAAAAGCGTCACCTCGCAGCCGAGGGATGCGGCCTGTAATGCCGCTTCCGGCCCGGCAAGACCGCCGCCGATAACGTGAACCTTCTTCATACGGAAAACTTCTTTGCCAGCGCCGGCAGCTCGTCGCCGTCGACGCGCATGATGCGCCACGGATGGAGCATCTTTGCCCCAATGGACTCATAGAACTTGATGGCGGGCTCGTTCCAGTCCAGCACATGCCACTGGAAGCGGTCGCCCCGTTCAGCGGCAATGGAGGCAACCTGGGAGATGAGCGCC
>NZ_JBFRCY010000127.1:0-7788 GCF_052113305.1 Terriglobus sp. YAF25 | reverse complement strand
GGTTATAAATCGCGTCTACAATCACGGGCTGTTTTGCGATGCCCAGATGAACGAGATTGGCGGTGAGCAGAATAACTTCGGACTTTAGCTTTGGATCGGTCCCCGGGAGGATGGCGACGGCGTTCCAGGTCTCGAAGCGATCGGCGGGAGCATAGCGTTGTTCGATGCGCTGTTTGGCGCGGTCGGAGAGCTCGACCGGGGCTTTTTGAAGGTAGCTGCCGTTATAGCCGGGTTGCAGGCCGATCTCCTGGAAGACGGCTGCGGCGTACTGGGCAGCAATATGTTCATCCCGTGTGGCCGATCCGCGGCCCTGCAGTGCATCGGATGCGAGAAAATTCATGTCGGCGCGGACCTGCTGTTCCAGAACGGATTGAGGGCTTTGCGCGTCCAACAGGCAGGTCGTCAGGGTCAGCAGCGCGGCGGCGCCAAAGGTCATGCAAGAGCGTTTGAACATGGCCGGATTATAGGCAAAGCCACGGTTCAGACCCAATTCCTGCGACAATGGTGAGCGTGTTGAGGCTGTGTCGAGCATTGCGCTTCTTTGTGGTTCTGCCAATCGTTCTACTGGCGGGTTGCGGTGACTTCTTTCCGCCGATCAAAGGTGGCGGAAGCAGTTCGGGGTCGGACATCGTGTACGTTGCGAATGCCAGTTCGACCTCGGTGACGGCGTATGCCATGTCGACGGGAGCGCTGGTGGCCGTAAGCGGATCGCCGTACACGCTGAGTTTTACGCCGACGGCGATCGCGGTGACTCCGGCAAATACGTTTGTGTATGTCGCGGGTAGTGGCGTGGTGTATGCGTATTCCATCGGTACCGGCGGTGTGCTGACAGCGGCGAACAACGGCGCAGCGGTGGCCAACGGCAATGTGGTGTCGATGGATATCTCGCCGGACGGGAAGTGGCTTTTTACGTTGGATGCCGACGGGACCACGATTGAGGAGTACTCCATCAACACCTCGACTGGCATACTGACGGCGGCCAGCGGAGCGCTATATACCTTCGGTTCGGGAACGACGCCGATACCCAAGGCGATCAAGGTCGCTCCTAATGGCAACTACGTCATAGTGGCTCTGGGAACCGCGGGCGAGATCGTCTACGGCTTCAATACGTCGACGGGCGCAATGAGCGAGAGCCAGCGGCTGTCCGCTCCGGGGTCGACCAGCGATAATGCCATAGCGATGGACAAAAACACGGCATATCTGTTCATCGCCCGCAGCGGAAACTCGGCGGGGCTGGGGGTTTATACCATCGGCACTGGAGGGGCGCTGACAATTGTGAGCGGATCGCCCTTTGCGACCAGCGGCCAGTCGACTTCGGTAGTGGTCGATAACACGGCAACGTACGTCTATGTGGGGAACCAGGGTGACGGTACGATCTCGGGTTTCACCATCGGTACAGGAGGAGCGTTGACGGCGCTCAGCGGATCGCCGTACTCGGCCGGCAAGACCATGACCGCGCTGGCGGCGGACTCCACGGGGAAGTACATTCTGGCGGCAGCCAATGGAGGCTCGCCTGACGTGGGGATGTATGCTTTTGACTCTTCTACAGCGGGGCGGATTTATACCGTCAGCTCAACGACGACGGCGTATGGTCCGGTAGCCGTGGCAGTGACGCACTGACGTGGACGCACTGACGTGGAACGCCCAATGGAAGCCCTTACAGGTGACGCACTAGGTGCATGTTGCGAACCGTGATTCACGCAGGATCATCTGCAGATAGTATCCTCGGAGCTGTCCCGGCGTGATTTTCCCGTCATTCCAACGTAGGTTGTTCACCCTCGCCGCTGTCCTTGTGCTGCTGTCGGGATGCAGCCGCCTGCGCCCTAAACCCAAGGACGAATTCGTCTATGTCACGGCCAAGGGGACGTATTTGCGGGACCGCCTGGCGGCCGTGTCAAACCGCACGGGGAATGTCGACAACGGGCAGAAGCTGAAGATTCTTGAGCGCCAGCGTCACTACTTCCGTGTGGTGACCGACAAGGGCGAGACCGGCTGGATCAACGAGCGGGCGGTTGTGACGCAGGATATCGTCGATCAGTTCGACGCCTTGAAGAAAGAGTATGCCCGGCAGCCGGCGGTGGCCAGCGGTGTGGTGCGGGACGATGTGTACCTGCACCTGAAGCCAGGCCGCGATACAGACCGTTTCTACCGGCTGAATGAAGGAGAGAAGCTGGGGCTCATTGCCCGGGCTACGCTGCCCAAACCTGTGCCAGGTGGAGTTCCGCAGCAGCAAGCGAAGGAAGGTGAGCCGCCTGCGCCTCCGCCGATGGAGGACTGGTGGCTGGTGCGCTCGGGGGACCGGTCGGGCTGGTTGCTCTCGCGCATGATGGACGTCGACGTGCCTGATTCGGTGGCGCGGTATGCCGAAGGGCAGCGCATCGTGGGCAACTACGTGCTGACGAAGGTTGAAGACGATGAGGTTGAAGGCACGGACAAGATGGTGCCCATCTTCGTCACGCTGATGAATAGCTGGAAGGCCGGGCTGCCGTATGACTTCGACCAGGTACGCGTCTTTACCTGGAACCGGGCCAAGCACCGGTACGAGACGGCGTTCCGTGATCGCAATATCCAGGGTTTTCTGCCGGTGGAGGTCAAGACCGATCCGGGCCAGCCGAATGCTCCGCGGCAGAGTGCGAATACGGTACCGGCGCCGTCGTTTGTTTATCGGGTGTTGGCGGCGGACAACGGGCCGGTGGTCCCCGATCCTGTGACCGGAATCTCGAAGCCCTCAAAGCTGGTGCAGAAGACCTACCGGCTGGAGGGAAATATCACGCGCCGGGTGCTGCGTCCGGGCGAGACTCCGCAGGCGGAGGCCAAGGCCAGCGAAGACGAGGCGACCAGGGCCGCTGCGAAGAAGCCTGTCAAAAAACGCAAGTAATTGTGAGACAAAGGTTTGTCTGCGGATTCTTTGAGGATGCCGCCAGCCGACTTTACAGACGTTGCCCGGATCAGGCATTCTCTCTCCACTGAGGCGTACTTAGAGCAATTCTCCTGATCTGTAGTTTTGGATAAATCTGCGAATGCCGTTTTCCTCGAAGGAAAACGGCGCAAACAGCCAAAACTCCGCTCTACACCTTTAGGAGATTTGCTCCACTGTGCGCTCTCAGACGCAGAACTCATTCAGTACCTTGAGAGGAAGAAGCGACACATGAAGACCTGGACCCGTCCTGATTTCAAAGAAGTAAGCCTCGGCTGTGAGATCAACAGCTACTCCCCCGCCGAAATCTAAACCTTGTTTACATTGCAATTGCTGGGAACCGCCGCTGGCGGCGGTTTTCCGCAGTGGAACTGTGCCTGTGCTCTGTGCAATTTCAGCCGCAGGGATCCCGTGCGCTGTACGCCTCGGCTGCAGCTACAGGCCGTGGTGCGTTCACAGGGTCGAAATGTTCTGTTGAATGCAGGTCCAGACCTGCGTGTGCAGATTGAAGCAACACCCACGCTGCAGCCCAGGCCGGAGAATGGTCGGCGGAATACGCCGATTGGGGGCATCGTGCTGACCTCGGCGGATCTGGACCAGGTGCTGGGCCTGTTGCTGATGCGTGAGTTTCAGCCGCTACGGGTCTACGCCACGCCGCTGGTCCGGCGGGTACTGGAAGCTAATAGCTTTTTTCGGATGCTGGAACGGGTGCCGCAGCAGTTGACCTGGATCACGATGCTTCCCGGCGAGCCGTTTGAGTTGCTGCCGGGAGTCACATGTACGGCGATCCCGATGTCGGACGATCTGCCGTATTACGCGAAGAGTTTCGCAGCGAACGCTGAGCCCGGACAGGCCGTAGTCGGGCTGGCTTTGGCGAGTCCGGAACGGAAGGTCGTTTATACGCCGGCGGTTGGACACGTTTCGGAAGCCCTGTACCGGGAGTTTGCGGCGGCGGATGTGATCGCGGTCGACGGTACCTTCTGGAGCGATGATGAGCTGCAACGGGCGCAGCCCGGGACGCCGCTGGCGCGTGAGATCGGTCACCTCCCGATGAGTGGCGAGGATGGCATGATGGCACAGCTTGCGGAACTCCAAGGAGCGCGCAAGGTCTTCGTGCACCTGAACAATACCAATCCCATCCTTGACCGTCAGAGCGATGAGCGTAAGGCCGTGCTCGCCGGAGGTTGGGAGATCGCGGAGGATGGATGGGAGCTGTAACCATGTTGACCGCATGGGAGATGTTGAGCCCAGACGAGCTGCGTGCGCGGCTGCAGGCGGTAGGAGAGGCGAAGTATCACCATCGGCATCCGTTTCATGAGCGGATGCACCGGGGCGAGCTGACGCGCGGGCAACTGCAGGCGTGGGCGCTGAACCGGTACTACTATCAAAGCCGCATTCCTATCAAGGACGCTCTGGTGCTGGCCAAGAGCGACGATCCGGCCTTTCGCCGCGCCTGGCGGAAGCGCATCGTCGATCACGATGGTGATGAGAGTGGATACGGCGGTGTAGAGAAGTGGATCCAGTTGGCGGAGGCCGCAGGTGTTTCGCGTGAAGACACGATTGCCTACAAGGGCGTGCTGCCCGCCGTCATCTTCGCGGTGGATGCGTATCTCGCCCTGGTGCGTGACAGCTCACTGCTGGTCGCTGTAGCGTCAAGTCTGACGGAGCTGTTCTCGCGGCAGTTGATCAGCCTGCGGATGGACCGGATGAAGCTTCACTATCCATATCTGGAGCCGGGGCTGGCCTATTTCGTTGGCCGGCTGACGCAGGCTCCGGAAGACGCGGCGTTTGCTCTGGACTACGTGACGAAGCATGCCCGCAACCGCGAAGAGCAGGAGCAGGTGATCCGCGCGCTGGAACGCAAATGCGAGATCCTGTGGGCACAGCTCGATGCCATTGAGCATGCCTATGTGGTTCCCGGGCTACCGCCCCCGGGATGTTTTCTGCCGAAGGGGGAAGCATGACATGTGACTCGATTCCCCAGATGACACCCGGGTACCGGCTGCATCCCACGCAGGACGTTGTATTGATTCCCGAGGGTGTGTTGGAGCTGAGCGGGCCCTCGCGCGATATTTTGCTGGAGGTGGATGGCAAACGCACCGTGCGTGAGATCGTCCATCATCTGGCGGCGAAATATGAAGGAGCCGATGAGAACGAGATGCTCGACGATGTAGTAGCGCTGCTCGGCCGCCTGGCCGAACGCGGCGTGCTGCAGGGGTGATGTAGACCAATGCCCGCAACGACACGGCCACAATCGCTTATCTGTGAGGTGACTCACCGGTGCCCGCTGCACTGTCTCTACTGCTCGAACCCGATCGAGATGCAGAAGACGGAGACAGAACTCACGGCCGAGGTGTGGCGGCATGTCTTTCAGGAGGCTGCTGCACTGGGTATCCTGCATCTGCATCTCACCGGCGGCGAGCCGCTCGCCCGCAAGGATCTGACGGAGCTGATCCAGGCAGGCCATGACGCGGGGCTATACGTGAACATGGTGACCTCCGGTGTTGGGCTGACGGAAGAGCGGCTTGCAGGGCTGGTTCAGGCCGGGCTGGAGCATTTGCAACTGAGCTTTCAGGATGCAGATGAAGCACGGGCGAACTACATTGCAGGAACAAAGGCGCATGCGTGGAAGCTGGGGCTGGTTCCGCTGATCAAGCGGCAGCGCCTGGCCTTTACGGTGAACCTGGTGGTGCACCGGCAGAACCTTGACCGGTTGGAAGAGATGATTACTCTGGCAGAGTCGCTGGAGCCCAACCGCATCGAGATCGCGCACGTGCAGTACTACGGCTGGGCGCTGAAGAACCGCAGCCTGCTGATGCCGACCGAGGAACAGGTCCGATATGCCTTACCTGTGGTGGAAGCAGCGAAGACGCGTCTGCGGGGAAGAATTCATCTGGACGCCGTGCTGCCGGACTACTATGCCAACTTCCCCAAGGCATGTGTTGGCGGATGGGGACGGCAGATGATCCTCATCGATCCCGCAGGGCGGGCGCTACCGTGCCACTCGGCGGGTATTCTGCCGGGGTTCTGTTTCGACAATGTGCGGGAGAAGAGCCTGTCGTGGATCTGGGAACAGTCGCCTGCATTTGAGCGGTTTCGCGGCGATGCCTGGATGTCGGAGACCTGCCGGAGCTGCGACCGGAAAGACCGCGACTTCGGCGGCTGCCGGTGTCAGGCCTTTCTGTTGACGGGCGATATGGAAGCGATCGATCCGGTGTGTACGTATAGTCCGCAGCACGGGTTGATGGAGGAGCTGCGGAAGCCGGTGGCGGATGATCTGCTGCCGATTTACCGGAATAGTTGAATAGTTGAATGGTTGAATTGTTGAATCGTTGAATGGTGACTTGCGGGTAGCCGGATGGTGGTGGTACCCCGGTAAAGCAGGTCCTTCGCTTTGCTCAGGATGACAGACCGGATCAGGATGACAGACCGGATATGAGTACAAACCGGATATGAGTACAAATCGGGTGCCCCACATACGCGAAGCCTATGTGGGCATTCGCGCTACGCGCGAACCGCTTTTCTGGTTTGTCATCCTGAGCGAACGGGGTCCCCAGACAGCTTTGCTGGCTGGGGTGACAAAGCGAAGGACCTGCTTCATCCGCCACAATCGCCTAAACATCTCACGCGAAGCACCATTCAACGATCCAACCATTCAACTATTCAACCGCCTTTTAGCTTTAGCTATAGAACTCCGCGATCCGCTGGACAACTAACTCCTGCTCGTCGAGCCGCAGTCCCGGGAAGATCGGCAGTGCCAGAACCTCATGCGCTGCCTGTTCGGAGTGGGGGAACGTACCCGCCTTATAGCCAAGATGGGCGAGTGATGGCTGCAGATGGATAGGCAACGGGTAATAGATCTCGGTGCCGATCCTATGGGCGGTGAGGTGGGTACGCAGGTCGTTGCGGCGCGGGGCGCGGATGACGTACTGGTGCCAGGCGGAGTGGGCGTTGGTCAGCATCTCCGGCAGCGTGATGGCGCCGACCAGGCCGGCCTGCTGGAAGAGATGCAGGTAGTTTTCCGCGATCCGGGCGCGCTCTTCGTTGCCGCCGATGACATACTTCAGGCGGACGTTCAGCACCGCGGCCTGGAAGCTGTCGAGGCGGGCGTTCCATCCGATCTCATCGTGGAAGTAGCGCTGGCGCATGCCGTGGGTGCGCAGGGCGCGTGCATGGTCGGCGACGCTGTCGTCGTTGGTGGTGACCATGCCGGCATCGCCCATGGCGGCGAGGTTCTTGGTGGGGTAGAAGCTGAAGGCCGCGGAGGCGCCGAGGCTGCCGGCCGGAGTATCTTTCCAGCGTGCTCCCCAGGCCTGGGCGGCGTCTTCGACCAGCAGCAGCTTATGGCGGTCTGTGAGCTGTTGGAAGTGGTCCCAGTCGATGGGTTGACCGTAGAGGTGAACCGGGAGAATGGCCTTGGTGCGCGGGGTAATCGCGGCCTCGGCAGCGGCCGGAGAGAGATTGAAAGTGACGGGGTCAATATCGGCGAAGACCGGGGTAGCACCCGCACGCAGGATGGCCGAGGTGGAGGCGAAGAAGCTGAACGGGGTAGTGATGACCTCATCACCCGGGCCTATGCCGGCGGCTGCCAGGGCAAGCCAGAGGGCGTCTGTGCCGGAGGCGCAGCCGATGGCATGTTTTACCTGCAGAGCACTGGCGGCGGCGGCCTCAAATTGTTCGACTTCGGGTCCAAGGATGAACTTCTGGGAGTCGGCGACCAGTTCCAGGGCAGCGAGAATCTCTTCGCGGCGGAGCTGGTATTCACGGGAAAAATCGAGCAGAGGAACGGCGTTCGGCACGAGGTTGATCTTAAGCTTCCCGGCAGACGAAAGAAAGTGACGGCTTGGAGCATTTTCCCTGCGGGTGTGATG